>JBAUMA010000324.1:0-7309 GCA_049578485.1 Specibacter sp. | reverse complement strand
CCCACGGACCTCCCGGCCAGCTGCGCGTAAAGGTCGGCAGCGTCCCGCGCATTGGCCCACGCCAGCGCCCGGGCCGCGTCCTGGGCGGCCGCCGGATCGGATATGGCAGGGGAAAGCCCGTTCAAGCGCACGCAGTCATTGCCGGTGTCCACGACGGCGGCAATGGTGTCCTCGGCGGCCTCATCGTAGCGGAGCATGACGGTCAGGGTGCTGGAGACCGTGTATCCGGTGGTGATGGAGCCGACGCCGTCCTGCCACCTCGATTCCACCCTGACATCCAGGGTGGAGGAGCTGATGGCATCGCGGGCCACGTTGCGCTCCAACAAGCGGGCCTGGACGGCGTTCAGGGCGCTGCCGGCGGCGGCGTAGGCTTCTTTCACCGTGGCCCGCTGTGCCTCGATGCCGACGTTGATGTGGAAGTAGTCCGGGGCAGCAGCCACAGTGCCGTGGCCGCTTACGGTGATGGTGTTGGCATGGCCTGCAGTGCTTGCGATTTCACTCATGGGTGGGACCTTTCCTAGCGGAGGTGGTGCCTGTTGCCTTGGATAACGTGACGGTTCGCAAAAAGTTCCGAAACGCGGGCATCCGGTGGATGGTGGGCAGCTCCCGGTACCCGCCGTCGGCCAGCCCCGCGTTGCGTTCAAAGAAGTTCCGGCTGCCCGGATCCCCGGTGCGCCACAGCGAATAGGCGGCGCACCCGGCATAGAGCGGCAGGAACGGCAAGCCCAGGCACCAGGCGTACTGGGTGGCGTGGGCGGCCTCGTGCCGCAGCAGGTCGGGGCGGGAATCGATGAAGGGCCTGCCCGCCCGGTAAAAGATGACGTTGCCCACCGTGAAGGCGCCGGCCAGCGGCAGTTTGGGCCGGTAGTCGGTGCCAAGGAGCAGGCCATCGGGTCCTGGTTCAATGGGAGTGCGACTCAGGGCCGCCAGCAGAAGCCCGACGACGGTTGACCCGTTGAGTGCGTTGGCCAGCTGCCGGACCCGGAGCAGCCCGGTCATCGTCGTCCGTTCTGGAACACGTCCGAGCATGTTGGCCGCGGTCACGATGGCACCGGCCAGGGAAGATCCACGGTTGTGGCGACCTTCAGGTGGGCGAGGGCCTCCCAGACGGCGGGTTTGCTCCCTTGGCAGACACTGAGGGGCCATTGCACATGGACGGACTCGCCGGCCGGATTGACGAGCCAAAGCTCCGGGCGAACCTCGCCCATCAGATCGCAGGCGACGTCTTCGCTGCGCTCACTGGGCTCCGCCAAGGCCGCCAGGAGTGGCGCGAAGTTGCCCGTCAGGTGGTCCTCGCGGATGACCGTCGGGGCCAGGGTGCCGTCAGCTGCGCGAGTTCCCGTGAGGGTTGGCTTGCTGCATTTAACGACGGACACCGTCTCAAAGCCCGCCGGAATGCTTCCCATGGTCGCTACTACGGCTTTCGCAGTTTTCCGGTTGAGGAGCGTATTTGAAAGGGCCGTGCAGTCGACCTTTTGTTGGAGTTTGGCCGGGTCGGGCATGAAGAGCTCCACCGTTTCCAAGGGGCCGTTGCATCCTGTGAGTACCGTGCCGGCCAGCCCGAGTGCGAGCACCCAAATCAACGCATGACTCAGGGCGCCTCCCTTTCCTGCAGCCAGGCGGACCGGGACGGGCGCCCTCATGGTGTCGCCGTCGTCGTCGGGATCGTTTTTGGCTCCGGAGTTGTTTGCGGAACGGCCTTGAGCACGGTTGTTTTCTCAACCTTCAACAGTGCAAGGGCCTCCTTGGTACCGGGCTTGGACTTTTGGCACCCCGTCTGCGGCCACTGTACGCGCACAGTCTTGCCGGCGGCATTGACCAGCCAGAGATCGGGAATGATCTCCAGGTCGTCGGTGCAGGCCAAGAACCCGTCGGCCTTGTCGCTCGGCTCGTCCAAGGCTTTCACCAAGGGGCCTAGGTCGCCGGATAATTGTCTTTGGGTGATGGTGCGCCACTCGCCCGCGGAGTCGGTGACGTTCTTGCCGAAGGCCGTGCACTCCACTGCCGAGACCGGCACAAAGCCCGCGGGGATGCTGCCCATGTCGGCCGCGGAGGGGTCCGACAAGCCATTCCCGCTGTACCAGTGCGCCGTGGTCATGCAGTCAACGGCAGTCAAGATGCGGGCAGGGGCCGGGGTGAAGTGCGTGACGGAGTCCTGTTCGGGACCGGCCCGGGGAAAATCGGTGCAGCCCGCCACGGCGGCAGCACTGACGGCCGACAGCAAAAGGGCTAGCGCAGTCGTTTGGCGCATCCTCGGTGATCCTTTCGTGGGCGTGAAATCATTGCGGTTCAGCAGCGAGGGGCAGGGTCTTCGTGGATTTGGCCGGCAGCCCGTCGAGCGCCTTTGCGGTGCCAGGTTTGGGCTTGCTGCAAACATCCAGGGGCCACTTCACATGGACTGCCTTCGCATCCGAGTTGACGAGCCAGAGGTCCGGAATCTCCACCCATTCCGAGGTGCACGATCGTGTTTCCTGACGGTCACTGGATTCGGCCAAAGCCGCCAACAGGGCAGCGTAGTCCCCGCCCAAGTGCCTTTCCACGACCATCCGGCCGGCAGTTCCGGTGCTCCCTGCCGTTTGCCCCCATTGCCGGCGGCATTCCACCACGTCCACCGCCTTGAAACCTTGGGGAACCGAGCCCATCAAAGCGGCTGCCGGTTCGATGGGGCCGTAACCGGCCCGCCATTGGGGGCTGGCCAGGCAGTCCACCCGACCCTGCAGGGATGCGGGTCCTGGCGTGTAGTGCGACACCAAGGCCTCGGCGGTGCACCCGGACAGGAGCAACGCGCCAAGGCCGGACGCCGCAGCCCAGGCAGCCACGCGGCGCGGGCGTCCGGCGAGGATTGTCGACGCGCGGGCGATCACGGTGCCACCGCTGTGAGGGTCTTCGTGGAGGAGACCCTCAGGCCGGCCAGGGCTTTGGCGGTGTCTGGTTTGGACTTGCTGCACACGTCCAGGGGCCACATCACGTGCACGGCCTTGCCCCCGGCATTGACGAGCCACAATTCGGGCAGGATCTCCGCATCGGCCGTGCAGGCAATGCCGTCCTGTTTGTCACTGGGCTCAGCGACCGCCGCCAACAAGGCCGTGTAGTTGCCGGACAGGTGGTCTTCGGTGAGGGTCCAGCTGCTGGTCTTGAGATCCTCGGAAACGTGTACTGACGCCGGGTCGCATCGAATTACGTCGACCGGAATGAAACCCTGGGGCACGCTGCCCATCAACTGTGACGCTGGATCGATAAGGCCGTGGTTGGGGCGCCACTCGGAATGGACCTTGCAATCGACCTTGTCCTGCAGGGCGGCGGATCCGGGCAGGTAGTGCGATACCGGGTTGCACCCGGCCAGCCCCAGCGCAAGGGCTCCCAAGGCAGCCAGCCGGGCCACCGCCGTCGTCCGTCCCCAACAGGCCCTCACCGGTGAGGGCACATGACCGTTCATGCCCCCGAGCGTAGCAAGCGAGGCCAGGGAACGGGTCTCCAAACGGTAAAGAGAGCATTCCAATTGGGCTGCGAACCCCGCGTCCGCACAATTCAAGGCTGCCCGGAACCGTCAACTAGACTGGACGCGGCGGGAGGAGCTACCCCGCCGCTTACTCGCACACGAGCTTAGGTAAAAACTGTAGATGTCTGACATTCCCCAGAAGAGCGCCCCCGCGCCCGAATCAATCACCGAACCCGCCGCTGTTCCGGACCCCTTGGACGAGGCAGCCATTGGTGCAGCCGTCGAGGCCGCGCTCGCGGCCATTGCCGACGCCGGCACCCTGGATGAGCTCAAGACGGGTCGGCTGGCGCACACCGGTGAGAAGTCGCCGCTGAGCCTGGCCAACCGTGAAATCGGCGGACTGTCCAAGGAGTTCAAGGCCGCCGCCGGCAAGCTCATGGGAGCATCCCGCGGCCGCGTTGCCAAGGCGCTCGCAGCCCGTACCGAGGTGCTCGAGGCAGAGGACGCCGCCCGCATCCTGGTGGAGGAGACCGTCGACGTCACGGCGGCACCCCGCCGCCGCCGTGCCGGTGCGCGCCACCCGCTTTCCACCCTGCAGGATCGCGTCAGCGACATCTTCGTGGGCATGGGCTGGGAAATTGCCGAAGGCCCGGAGCTGGAATCGGAGTGGTTCAACTTCGACGCGCTGAACTTCAAGCCGGACCACCCGGCCCGCGAAATGCAGGACACGTTCTTCGTGGAGCCCCCCGAGGCCCACCTGCTGCTGCGCACCCACACCTCGCCCGTCCAGGTGCGGTCCCTGCTGGAGCGCGAGTTGCCCGTCTACGTGCTGTGCCCCGGCAAGGTGTTCCGCACCGACGAGCTCGACGCCACCCACACGCCCGTGTTCCACCAATTCGAGGGCCTGGCCATCGACAAGGGCCTGTCCATGGCGGACCTGCGCGGCACGCTGGAGCACTTTGCCCGCCAAATGTTTGGCGACGAGGCCAGCATCCGCCTGCGCCCGAACTATTTCCCGTTCACCGAGCCCTCCGCCGAGCTGGACATCTGGCACCCCGGAGCCAAGGGCGGCCCGCGCTGGATCGAGTGGGGCGGCTGCGGCATGGTCAACCCGAACGTGCTCCGCGCGGCCGGGATCGACCCGGAAGAGTATTCAGGATTTGCCTTCGGCATGGGCATCGAGCGGACACTCATGTTCCGCAACGAGGTGGGAGACATGCACGACATGATCGAGGGCGACGTACGATTCAGCGAACACTTTGGGATGGAGATCTAAGCGGTGCGTATTCCACTGACTTGGCTGCGCGAGTATGCGCAGGTACCGGCACAAGCAACTGCCGAAGACGTCATGACCGACCTCGTCAAGGTCGGATTTGAAGAAGAAGATGTCCACCGTCCGCTGGATGAAATCAGCGGCCCCATCGTGGTGGGCCAGGTCCTTTCCCTCGAGAAGGAGCCGCAGTCCAACGGCAAGACCATCAACTGGTGCACCGTGCGCGTTGTCCCGGAAGGCCGGCCGCAAACCCTGGACATTGACGGCATCGACCCCTCGGGCGTGCAGGGCATCGTCTGCGGCGCCCACAACTTCGTGGTGGGCGACAAGGTGGTTGTCACCCTGCCCGGCTCGGTGCTGCCCGGCGACTTCCGCATCACCCCGCGGAACACCTACGGCCACATCTCCGCCGGCATGATCGCCTCGGTGCGTGAGCTTGGCATTGGCGATGACCACGACGGCATCCTGGTCCTCTCCACCCTGGGCCTGGACCCCGAGCTGGGCACCGACGCATTGGAGCTCCTGGGCCTGACGGATTCGGCCGCGGAAATCAACGTGACCCCGGACCGCGGCTATGCATTCAGCATCCGAGGTGTGGCCCGCGAATACGCCCACGCCACCGGCACCTCGTTCACGGACCCGGCCACCCTCGTGACGGTCACGGCCGCAACGGGCCCGGGCCACCCGGTCGAGATTGCGGACCAGGCGCCGATTTACGGCAAGCCGGGCTGCGACCGTTTTGTGGCGCGCACCGTGAGCGGCATCAACCCGTCCGCCCCGACGCCGACGTGGATGTCCTCGCGGCTGCGCCTGGCCGGCATCCGCTCCATCTCCCTGCCCGTGGACATCTCCAACTACGTCATGGTTGAGCTCGGCCAGCCCCTGCACTTCTACGACGCCGACAAGCTCACCGGCGGGATCGTGGTGCGTCGCGCCACCGCGGGGGAGACCCTGAAGACCCTTGATGGCAAGGTCCGCACGCTCGACGTCGAGGACCTCCTGATCACCGACGGTTCAGGCCCCATCGGCGTCGCAGGCGTCATGGGTGGTGCCTCCACCGAAGTCTCCGACTCCACGGTCAACGTCCTGATCGAGGCCGCGCACTTCGAGGAAGTCTCGATCGCCCGCTCGCGCCGCCGCCACAAGCTGCCCTCCGAGGCATCCAAGCGCTTCGAGCGCGGCGTGGACTGGGAAGTTGCCGACGAGGCAGCCCAGCGCGCCGTCAACCTGTTGGTTGAACTGGCCGGCGGCACGGAGGACACCACCGTCACCGACGCCGGCACCGAGCCGGCCCCCGTCACGGTGTTCCTGCCGGCAGGATTCGCCTCAGCCCGCATTGGCATCGACTTCACGCCTGAGCAGATCACCGGCTCACTCGTTGACTTGGGTGCCACGGTGGAAACGGTCGACGGCGGTTATTCCGTCACAGCCCCGAGCTGGCGCAACGATCTGGTCACCCCCGAGGACCTCACGGAGGAAGTTGCCCGCCTGGTGGGCTACGACCTCATCCCGGCCACCCTGCCCACGGCGCCTCCCGGCCGCGGCTACTCGCGCGCCCAGCAGCAACGCCGTCGCGTGGTCCAAGCCCTGGCCGACTCCGGCCTGACCGAGATCCTGGCGTACCCGTTTGTGTCCAAGGCCTCCAACGACACCTTCGGCGTGGCCCAGGCCGGGGCGCAGCACTTGGCCGTGAAGCTGGCCAATCCGTTGAGTGAGACGTTTGGCTACCTGCGGACCTCGATGTTGCCGGGACTGATCGAGATCGCCAAGCGCAACCATTCGCGCGGCTTCAACGACCTGGCGCTCTTTGAATCGGGCCTGGTCTTCCTGCCCTCGGATTCGCTGGGCACTGCGTCCATCCCGCCGCTGGGCGTCAAGCCGTCCGAGGACGTGCTGGATGGCCTGTATGACGGGATCCCCTACCAGCCGCTCACCATTGGTGCGGTCTTCACGGGCAAGGACACCCCGGCCGCGCCGGGCCACACCCCGCGCCACTGGGACTGGGCCGATGCCCTCGACGCCGCCCGCCTCGTGGCCGATGTCGTAGGTGTTGAGCTTGTGGTGGAGCAGGGCTCACACCAGGCCTTCCACCCGGGACGTGCCGCAGTCTTGAAACTGCGCGACGGCGAAACCGTGGGTTACGCCGGCGAGCTGCACCCGAAGCTGCTGGCCGAGCACAACCTGCCGGCCCGCACCGTAGCCATGGAAATCAACGCCGAAAAGGTGTTTGAGGCCGCCGCCGACGTTATCGTGGCCAAGCCGATTTCCACGTTCCCGGTGGCCACCCAGGACGTCGCCCTGGTGGTGCCGGTGGAGATTCCGGCCGCCGACGTGCTTGAAGCACTGCGTGAAGGTGCCGGCGAGCTGCTGGAGGACGTTGCCTTGTTTGATGAATACCAGGGCACGGGCATCCCGGAAGGGCGCAAGTCCTTGGCCTTTGGGCTGCGCTTCCGTGCCGCCGACAGGACCCTGACGGCAGATGAGGCATCGACGGCCCGCGCGGCCGCCGTCGAACTGGCCGCCGAGAGGTTCGGCGCCACCCAGCGCTAACCCACGCAGGTCGAACGGGCATTTGTTGTTGATGTTTGAGCCAAACA
>JBAUMA010000323.1:0-6531 GCA_049578485.1 Specibacter sp. | reverse complement strand
GCCGGCTTCGGCGGTGGCGGCGCGGGTGGCTTCACCCGGACCCGCGGCGCCTTTGCCGGCGCCGACCAGCTGATCGGCACCATCAGCACCTCGGTGGGCTGGCAAACACTCGTCTTTGGCATTGTCGGCATCCTGGCCATTGCCGCCATTGGCGCCCTTATCCCGGCCCTGCTGACAGCCAAGGTCCGCCCCATCGAAGTCCTGCGAGGAGAGTAAGACCATGCTGAGTGTCAAAGACGTTGTAAAGTCCTTCAATTCCGGGGACCGCACCATCAAACCAGTCAATGGGGTGAGTTTCAGCCTGGAGCAGGGTACCTTTGCCGCCATCCTGGGCAAGAGCGGCAGCGGCAAAAGCACGCTGCTGTCCCTCTTGGGCGCCCTGGACAAGGCCACCTCGGGCGACGTCATTGTTGATGACGTGAACATTTCCAAGCTGCCGGACAGGAAGCTGACCGCCTACCGCCGGGACGACATCGGCTTTGTGTTTCAGTCCCACAACCTGATCCCGAATCTCTCGGCCCAGGAGAACGTCATGCTCCCCATGGAGTTTGCCGGCCTGTCCCACAACGATCGGAGCCAGCGCGCCGCCGAATTGTTGAACCAGGTGGGGTTGACCGAGGAGATGCATAAGCGCAAGGCCAACAGGCTCTCCGGCGGCATGCAGCAGCGCGTGGCGATCGCGCGGGCGTTGGCGAACAATCCCAAGCTGATCCTGGCGGACGAGCCAACGGGCAACCTTGACGATGAAACGGGCGAGCTGATCATCGCCCTGCTCCGCCAGCTGGCCCACGACAAGAAGACCACCATCCTGGTGGTGACCCACGACCAGGCCCTGGCCAGTCAGACGGACAGGAAGTTCCGCCTGGCCCGCGGCAAGATCACCGAGGACGCCGCCTAGGTCCCCAAACAACTGTGTTGCAGTTGTTGCACATCGCACAACCTAATTCGGTTGATTGACGTGCAACAACTGCAACACAGTTTGTTGACGGGGCGTTACTTGATCGCGCCGGCGCCTGACGGCGATCATCTCGCCGGAGGGTTCCTTGCGGCCGGGCTCAATCTCGGACAGGTATTGCGGGGAGATGCCGGCCGTCTGTGCGGTTTCCGCCATGGTTTCCCCTCGTCGCAGCCGGAGCCGTCGCAACCTTTGGCCCAGGACTTCCCGCCACAACGGTTCGGGCATTCCCACCCGCAGTGCTGACCCGCCGGCCCGCCCTAACGCGAAGGGACGCTACCGCCCCGGGCGCAGCCAGGTGAACTGCGGCGCCTCCTTGGCCAGGAACGCCGCAATGCCTATCCGGGGGTCGGCGCTCACCGTCATTTCCCGCTGCCAGTAGCTGTTGCGTTCGGCCAGGTCCGCTTCCGGAACGCCGTCGCCGATGGCGTTGATGAGGTCCTTTTGCGACTGGATGGAGAACTGCGAGCGCTGCGCCAGGTGGTTGGCGAATACGCCCACGTCCTCCCAAAACACCGCGATTCCCAGCATCTTGGTGGCCAAGCCGAGCCGGACGGCCTCGACGGCGTTGACGAAGTCTCCGCTGAACAAGAGGTATTTGGCTGTGGCCGGCCCCACCAATTGCACCAGCCGCCGAATCCCGGAGAGCGGGTACACGATCCCGATCCTGGCCGGGGTGATGCCGAAGATCGCATTTTCAGAGGCGAGGCGGATGTCGCAGGCGCCGGCGATCTGCCAGCCGCCGCCCACGCAGTAGCCGTCGATGGCGGCGATCGTGGGTTTGCGGAATCTGGCGAGGGCGTCCTCGGCAACGGTGATGTCGCCGCCGTCGCGCTGGCCCGTCACGGGATCGCGCAGGATGTTTTGCACTTCCGCAATGTCGGCACCGGCGGAGAAATGCGTGCCGGCGCCGCGCACCACCACCACCTTGACGGCGTCGTCGGCGTCGAGCCGGTCCAGCAGTTCGGCGAACTGTTGCCACATGCCGGCCGTGATGGCATTGCGCATGCCGGGGTTGTCCATGACCAGCGTGGCCACGGGGCCGTCGCGTTCAATGCGCAGCGTTCCGGCCGGCCGTCCGGCGCTCATGCCGGCACGTCCGTCACGGGACCCCTGGGAGCCGCCAGCACCACGCCGGCCTCCACGAGCCCCGCAATCTGTTCGGCGCTCAACTGCAAGCCCTCCAGCACGGCCAGGGTGTCCTCACCCAGGGTCGGCGGGGCCTTGCGAATCTGCGGCGCCGTCCGGTTCACGGAGATGGGCCCGCGGACCAGCGGCAACGCCGAGCCGTCGCTGCGGTGCACGGTCTGGACCATGCCCAGGGCCCTGACCTGATCGTCCGCAAATGCTTGTTCGTAGGTGTAAATGGGACCGGCCGGGATGGCGGCCCCCCGCAGCAGCGGCAGCCACTGCCCGGCCGTGCGTCCGGCCAGCAAGTCCTCAAGTTCGGCCTTCAAGGCGGGCTCGTTGGCGTGGCGCAGCTTCCCGGTGGCGTACTCGTCCCGGTCCACCAGCTCCGGCGCGCCGAGCAGAACGCACAGCTGGCTCCACTGTTTTTCATTGCCCACGGCGATGATGATG
This sequence comes from Specibacter sp., assembly GCA_049578485.1. GTDB lineage: Bacteria > Actinomycetota > Actinomycetes > Actinomycetales > Micrococcaceae > Specibacter. Next base: position 3,995 of record JBAUMA010000323.1, on the reverse strand, counting down.
GGAATGTCGGCCGTGGCGAACTCGCCGTAGGGGCTCAGGGACGGGTGAGTGTTGCCGTGCGGCACGGGCACCTCGCCGGTGCTCAGGTACTTTTGGCCCTGGAAGGCTGCCAGCCCCAGCCCGGTCTCCAACAACGACGTCGACACCTCCATCCCCTGCCCGTCCCGGCCCCTGCCCACCAGGGCGGCGGCAATCGCCAGGGCCGTGTTGATGCCGGCCACCATGTCCACGATGGGCACGCCCACCCGGTACATGTGGCCGGCTTCGGAGCCGGTGACGGACATGAGCCCGGTCATGCCCTGGGCCACCTGGTCCAGCCCGGGTGCCTGGCTCAGCGGTCCCTTGGCGCCAAAGCCGCTGACGGAGGCGACGATGATGCCCGGCTTGGCGGCGCGCAGGGCGTCCGGGTCAAGGCCCATCGTGGCCAGCACCCCGGGCCGGAAGTTCTCCACGACGACGTCGGCGCTCAGGGCCAGCTGCCACAGCAAGTCCTTGCCGGCTTGGGAGTAATAGTCGATGGCGATGGACTCCTTGCCCCGGTTGGCCGAGTCAAAGTACAGGCTGTGCTCGTCTTCAAAGGGCGGCCACGCGCGGCTGGAGTCCCCACCCCTGATGCTTTCGGCCTTGATGACCTCGGCGCCGAGGTCGCTGAGCAGTGCCGTGGCGTACGGACCGGCCAGCGCCCTGCTGAGGTCAAGGATCCTGACGCCGGCCAGCGGCAACCCCGCCGTGTCACCCATTGGTCACGCCGCGCAGCTTCACGTTGATTTGCTTGGTTTGGGTGAACCCGGCCAGCATGCCTTCCAGGGACACTTCGCGGCCGATCCCGCTTTGCTTGTAGCCGCCGTACGACTGGCCCACCACCTGCCCGCCGCCCTGGTTGACCTGCACCCAGCCGGCGTCGATCCGGTGAGCCGTGTTCAGCGCGTTGTCGAGGTTGTGGCTCCACACGTAGGCCGCCAGGCCGTAGTTGGTGTCGTTGGCCATGGCGATGACCTCCGCGGTGTCGCGCCAGGGGATTGCCACCAGGACGGGGCCGAAGATCTCCTCCCGGGCCAGCCGGAAGTCGTTTCGGGCTCCGCTGAAAACGGTGGGCAGGTGGTAGTAGCCCTCAGTCAGCGCCGCGTCCGTGGGGGCGCTGCCGCCGAGCACGGCCTTCATGCCGGGGGTTGCGCGCCCCTCGTCCATGAACGCGGTGATGCTGTTGTGCTGCTTGAGGTTGATGATGGCCCCCATGTCGCTGGCCTCGTCCATCGGGTCGCCCACCACGAGCTTGCCGAGCCGGGCAGTCAGCCGGGCCAGCACGTCGTCGTAGATGTCCTCGTGCAGGAACAAGCGGGAGCCGGCCGTGCAGCTTTGGCCCTGCCGGGTGAAGCGGGAGGCGAGCAGCAGACCCTCGATGAGTTCGTCGTCGTCGGCCGCGTCGGGGAAGACGATGGAGGGATTCTTCCCGCCCAGTTCCAAGGACATGTGGGCCAGGCGTTCCCCGGCCTGGGCGGCCACGGTCCGGCCCACCTCGGTGGAGCCGGTGAAGGAGACCTTGTCCACGCCGGCGTGGGTGGCCAGGGCGTCGCCAATGACGGCGCCGCGCCCGGTCAGGGCGTTGACGACGCCGGCAGGCACGTGGTGGTTGCACACCTCGGCCAGCAGCAAAATGGTGAGCGGGGCGTCGTCGGCGGCCTTCATGATGACGGTGTTGCCGGCCGCGAGTGCCGCCGGGATCTTGAACGCGGCGATCATCAGCGGCGAGTTCCAGGGCAGGATGGCAGCCACCACGCCCAGCGGTTCAAGGCGGGTGTACTGTAGCTGGTTTTCCCCGGCCGGAAGCGTGGTGCCCTTGACCTCCCCGGCAATCCCGGCAAAGTAGCGGAACATGGCCACCATGGTGGTGGACTCGGGCCGGGCCTGGGTGCGCAGGGCGTTGCCGGTGTCCAGGGCGGTCAGGCGGGCAAATTCCTCGGAGCGTTGCTCCAGTTCCTCGGCAATGGCCAGCAACGCCTTCGCCCGGCCGGTGAAGTGCTGGGCGCGCCAGGCCGGGTAGGCGGCCCGGGCGGCGGCCACGGCACGGTCGACATCGTCCACCGTCCCGGCCGGGACCCTGCCGATGACGCTTTCGCGGCGGGCAGGGTTGTAGACGTCCCGCCAGCCTCCGCCGGCCGACGGCACTGGCTCGCCGCCTATCCACATGGGATGGTCGGTGACTGCTGGGGTGGTGGAAGGCTCGGTCATGGCGTTCATATTCCTTGTCCGGTGGTTGCTGATCCGGTCAGGCCGGAACCGCCGTGGGCGGGTCCGGACTTGACCGCAGTGGCCGTCGGGGGCCCGCCCATGGCGACGAATCCAATCCGTGCTGCAACTGCCATGATGAAAGCCCCTTTGCTTGTCACCCCCATTATGCCCCTGCGCAAAATCTTCGCCGGGCATGACATGGCGCACATCAGCCCGATGCAGATATGGCCAGCTGTGGTTACGATGGAGGTCTCTGCCCGGTGCAGTCCGGTCTCCCTCCACAGCTAGGCAATGTTCATGCGAAAAACTCTTGGGCTGGCGACAGCCCTTGCGATCTCGGCCGCCCTGCTGGGCGTTGCAGGCGTCCCCGCGCAGGCTGTCCCCGTCGCGCCCCCGGCCCCCGCCACATCCACCCCCGCGGCCACCTCCACGGCATCTTCATCGGCCACGGCATCGGCATCGGCGAAGCCGACCTCGACGCCGGCAGCAATACCGGCCACGCCGACGGCCACCGCCCCGGCTCCTGCGAGCAAGCCAACCGCCACCCCGTCAGCGCCGGCACCAACCATCGGCCCCAAGGCAGCTCCCGCCAAGGCACAAGCGGCCACGGCCTTGGCGGCCGATCCGTTCCTGGCCCAGATACTGGCTGTGGCAAACCGCTACCGGGCAGACAACAACGCCGGCCCGGTCGTGTTGAATGCAGCAATTTCCACCGGCTCGCAGCAGTGGGCAGCCACGGTCAACGGGCGCATCAACAACAAAACCTTTGACATGGCCAAGATCCACAGGACCGACTACGGGGTCTCGATCCTGCCCAAGGGCTCGGACATGTCCTCGGAGATCATTGGCATCAACAACAACGCCCAACAGATCGTCGACTGGTGGATGGGATCCCCCGGCCACCGGGCAGCTCTGCTGGACCCCCGCGCCACCGACATCGGCATCGGGTACGTCAAAACCACCAGTGCCGATTGGAGCGGGATGACGGTGGTGGTTGCCAACCTCGCCGGCTACGCGGATTCCAGGAAGGACCAGCCCAAGCCCACGCCGCAGCCTGTGGCGGCCTCCGGTGATGTCGCCGCCGTCGACTCCGCCGGCAACCTGTACATTTATGGCTCGGCCAAGGGCGGGGACCTATGGAAGCGTACCTATGTCTCTTCCGGCTGGTCCGGCGTGCAACAGCTTGAGCTCGTCGACTACAACGCCGACGGCGTCCAGGACGTGATCGCCGTGTGGAAGAACGGCAACCTCACCGTGAGCTTTGGCCAGGCCGGCGGAACATTCAAGGCTCAGCAGATCATCGGCAAGGGCTGGGGCTCCTTCGACATCGTGGTCTCGCGATGGAAAACGGCCGACAAGTTTCCCTCGATCATTGCCAAGTACCGCGTCACCGGCGATCTTTTTCTGTATCCCAATACCAACGGCATCAACTTCGCGGCCAGTTCCCGGATCGGCACGGGGTGGGGCCCGCTGACCATCATTGGCGCGGACTTTGACGGAGACAAGAAGCAGGACCTGTTGGCCCGCAATGCCGCCGGCCAGCTTTTGCTCTACCGCGGCAACGGGAACGGGGGGTTCATCAGCGAAACCCGCCGGGTCATCGGCGTGGGCTGGGGCTCCTTGACCCACGTCTCGGGCATTGCCAACCACCTTGGCACGGGCGGTGAGGGCATCCTGGCCCGCAGTGCGGCCGGGAACCTGTTGCACTACCCGATCATGGCAAACCGGTTTGGCGCTCCCACCCAGATCGGCACCGGGGGCTGGAG
>JBAUMA010000322.1:0-1809 GCA_049578485.1 Specibacter sp. | reverse complement strand
CTTGAAGGCCGTGTAGCCAACCGTGCCGTAGCCCATGTCGTAGGTGGGCTTGAGCTTGCCGTCGAAGCTGAACGGGACCAGGATTTCAACGTTTGCCGCCGGGTCAAGGGCGCGGTAGCCGCCAATGTCGTGCGGACCGGAGCCCACGACGGCGCCGATGGAGCCGTTGATGATCTTGGCCTTGGTGTTGGTGACGTTGACGTCCGGGTAGAAGGCCCCGGCCGTGAACAGTTTCGCCGCATATTCGATGCCGGCCAGGTAGGCGTCGGTTTCGTAGAGGTGGGTGAGCGTGCGGTCCTTGTTGACGGCCCAGCCGTTCGGGGCGCCCAGCCATTCGGTGATCATGTGGAGGATGTTGATGTAGGCAGGTTCCAGGGCGTACTGCTTCTTGCCCGGGTTGCTGATCTCCTTGACCTTGTCCATGAACTCGTTGGCGTCCTTGGCGTTCAGGCCGCCCACCTTGGACCAGGTGTCCTTACTGCCGATCATGACCTGGCCGAACGGGGTGCTGGGGATGGGAGCGCCCCAGATCTTGCCATTGACGACGGCGGTGCGCCAGGAGTCGGGCTTCAAGGCTGCCAGGTTCGGGTAGGCCAGGACGGCGTCGCCGGAGAGGTACGGGGTCAGGTCCTGGAACTTGGCTTCGAGCATCGGTCCGACGTTCGGGATGCCCTGGTTCGGCGGGATCCACATGAGGTCCGGGAGGGTGTCGCTGGCCAGGATGGTGGCGAACTTGGCCGGGTAGCCGTCTCCGACGTCCTCGGTGATCTGCATGTTGAACTCGCCGCCGAGGGCCGCATTCAGGCGCTGCCAGAAGGGGTTGTCGGGCATGGCCGGGGACATGACCTCGAACGTTTCGGACAGAACGCTGATGGGTCCGGTCAGCGGCTTGCCCGTGGTGGAGGCAAGGGGCTTGGGCATCTTCAGGAAGCCGGCCTGCAGGCCCTGTGCGTTACCCGGAAGATCGGCCTTGACTGCGGTGAATTCCTTGTACGTGGGGAGCTTGACCTTCAGTGAGGCGGCGGCTCCGCCGTCCTTGGCTGAACTGCTGCAGCTCGAGAGGGTTCCCGTGAGGGCAACTGCGGCAACGGAGATGCCCGCGAGCCCCAGGAAGTTGCGTCGTGAAACTCCAACGCCATTGGTAGACCGTTTCATGCTAAACCTCTTTCTTTGCGTTTCTTACAAAATTTGTTGGGCATTGCAGCGGGCGGTTAGCCCTTGATGGCGCCGGTGATGACGCCCTTGTTGAAGTGCTTTTGGAGGAACGGGTAGACGATCAGGATCGGCAGCAGCGCGATGACCACGATTGCCATCTGCAGTGACTGCGGCGGCGGCGTGGTGGCGATGCCGATCGTGTCCGCCATGGAGCCGCCCTGGACCACGAAGTTGCGCAGCACCAGCTGCACCGGGTACAGGGTTTGGTCGTTGATGTAGAGCATGGCGTTGAAGAACGCGTTCCAGAAGCCCACGGCGTAGAACAGTCCGACGACGGCGATCACGGCTTTGGAGAGCGGCAGGACCACCTTGCGCAGGATCGTGAAGTCGCTGGCGCCGTCGATCCGTGCGGCTTCGATGAGCTCGGTGGGGATGTTCATGAAGAAGGAGCGCATGACCACGAAGTTGAAGGCGGCGAAGGTGCCCGGAAGGATCAGCGACCACACCGTGTTCAGCAGGCCCAGCTGCTTGACCATCAGGAACATGGGGATCAGGCCGGGTGCAAAGAGCAGTGTGAACAGCACCAGGAGCAACACGGGGCGGCCAAACATGACCGGGCGGCTCGTGGCGTAGGCCATGGTGATCGTGATGAAC
>JBAUMA010000321.1:0-7011 GCA_049578485.1 Specibacter sp. | reverse complement strand
CAACCATCTGGTCCGCCAGGATGGGACCGCCCGCGGCAATCCTGCCCACCAGGGGCACAAATGCGGTGTCGGAGGAACTGCTCAACTCGGCAAAGTTCAAACCGTTGGAACTGCGGACCCGCTCGGGCGCGCTCACGCCCTAAATTTCAACCACGCCGTCATCCAAGACCAGTGGAATCAGCACTTCCATGGCACGCGGCCGCTTGGGATCCCGGCGCAGGTAGCCGTGGCGTTCGAGCTGGGTCAGCTGGTGCGTGACGCTGGAGAGGCTGGCGAGACCCACCGAGTCGCCAATCTCACGCATTGACGGCGGATAGCCCTTGTCCGCGATGGATCGCTGGATGCATTCAAGTATCTTCTTCTGCCGGACCGTCAAACCCTTCATGCCAGCCCGGCTGGGGGCCTGCGGGATGCGATGCGGAGGTTCTGGTAGCGCCATGGTCCCTCGGTCCTTTCGTGGATGCAACCAATAATGTCAGTGCCTGCTGGTGGACTGCTTCCAGTGGCGAATTCTTACTTCAAGATTAAGCCCGCAAGCAACGAATTTCAAACATTTGTTCTAGCGAGTCTTGGCAAGAGTCGTCTATAGATGCTAAAACTGTTCTAAGAAACTTAGAACATACGTTCGATCGAACATATTGTTGAGGGAAGTCCATTCCTGAACTGATTCGCAGATCCTGCCGACGGCGGGGCGGCGCGGGACTTGGGCTCCACGGTGTGAAAGGAAAGTTCTCATGAGTGCATTGGTGATTTCCGCAATATCCCCCGCCGGCACGGCACGGCCCCTGGCGGCGGAGTCCCTTCGACTGACCCGGCGCGGGCGGATGGTGTTCCTGGGGTTGCCGGCCCTGGCCCTGTCCGCAGTCCTGGTGTTTTCGGCCATCGCGGTGGTGCTGGGTGTCCTTGCCAGCCCCGCCAACGCGTCAACTAAGTATGCCGCAGTTGACATGGCCGACTATGCCGCGACCGTCACGGTGCTTCAGGGCGACAGCCTGTGGTCCATTGCGGCCGCCAGTGATTCCACCCGGGACGTCCGCGATGTGGTTGCCGAAATCGTGGCCCTGAACGAGCTCGGCACCGGGGTATTGCAGGCGGGCCAGCAACTTTACGTCCCGCGCCACAAGTAATTCGCGACCACCATCCGTGACGGTTTTGCTTCGTCACAAGTTCAGTTCCGATGCCAAGTCGACTTAAGCTGATTCCATGGACCAGTTTGAACGTCTCAGCCAGTTACCGCTCCGCGACGATCTCCGCGGGCAGCACCCCTACGGTGCCCCCCAGCTTGACGTCCCCATCCTGCTGAACGTCAACGAAAACACCTTCGGCGTCCCGCTGGATGCGAAGGAAGCCATCTTGAAGGCCGTCGCCGATGAGCTTGACGGTCTGAACCGGTACCCGGACAGGGAATTCACCGAACTTCGCCGGGCACTGGCCGCCTATTTGGGCCACGGCTTGGACCAGGACAATATCTGGGCAGCCAACGGCTCCAATGAGGTGCTGCAGCAACTGTTGCAGGCTTTTGCCGGACCGGGCAGGCGTGCCATGGCGTTCCCGCCAACCTATTCGATGTACCCGCTGCTCGCCAGCGGCACGGGCACGGCCTACGTTCCCGGTGTTCGGGGCGCGGACTACAGCCTCACGGCCGAATCTGCCGCACAGCAAGTTCGGGATGCGGCCCCCAACGTTGTTTTTCTCTGCTCGCCGAACAACCCCACAGGCACGGCACTGGGCCTGGACGTGATCCGGGCCGTATACGAAGCCGGTGAAGCGTCGCAGGCCATCGTCATTGTCGACGAGGCCTATTTTGAGTTTTCCCATGCGGGTACCCCCAGCGCGCTGTCCCTGCTGCCCGGCCGGCCGCGGCTCGTGGTCTCGCGGACCATGAGCAAGGCGTTTGCCCTGGCCGGGGCCCGGGTCGGTTACCTGGCGGCGGCACCCGAAATTGCCGACGCCGTCCGTCTGGTCCGCCTGCCCTACCACCTCTCGGCCATCACCCAGGCCACCGCCGTCGCGGCGCTGCGCAATTCCGACGCCCTCCTGGCCAATGTGGAGTCCATCAAAGTCCAGCGCGACCGGATCGTCACGGAGCTCACCCGCCTGGGACTTACACCGGCCGCATCGGACTCAAACTTTGTCTTCTTCGGCGGGCTGGAGGATCCGCACCTGGTCTGGGAGAAACTGCTGGCCGACGGCGTCCTCATCCGCGACGTGGGCATTCGCGGTCATCTGCGCGTCACAGCCGGAACCGAGCCGGAAACCACCGCATTCCTGGACGGCTTGCGCGCCATCCTGGCTTCATAACCCCAGCCGCCACCTGCCACAAGCGCTGCCGCGCAACGGCTTGAAAATGGGCCGCTTTGGGTGGATGCGCCCCACTCTTCTAAACTGGTGGAACACGAACATCTTTTCCGCGCCCATCCCTGCGCAAGCCAATGCTCCGGGCACCGTGCGAGCAACGAAACACTAAGGACCATCCAACGATGACGGAGAACAGCCTGCAGCCCGGCAAGGGACGCACGGCACGACTGGAACGCGCCACGAGCGAATCCAGTGTGCTCGTTGAAATCAACCTCGACGGCACCGGGGTGTCGGACATTGATACCTCTGTTCCCTTCTATGACCACATGCTCACGGCACTGGCCAAACACTCCTTGATCGACATGACGATCAAGGCGACGGGGGACACCCACATCGACGTCCACCACACGGTGGAGGACGTGGCCATTTCACTGGGCGAGGTTTTGCGCGTTGCCCTTGGAGACAAGGCCGGCATCCGGCGTTTCGGCGAGGCCACCATCCCCTTGGACGAGGCCCTGGCCAATGCCGTGGTCGATGTCTCAGGGCGCCCCTACCTCGTGCACAGCGGCGAACCGTCCGGGCAGGAATACCACCTGATCGGCGGCCACTTCACTGGTTCGCTGACCCGCCACGTGTTTGAAGCGATCACCTTGCATGCCCAGATCTGCCTGCACATGACCGTCATCGCCGGCCGCGACCCCCACCACATTGTGGAGGCGCAATTCAAGGCCTTCGCCCGGGCCCTGCGCTCGGCTGTTGAATCCGACCCGCGCGTCACCGGCATCCCGTCCACGAAGGGACTGCTGTGAGCCAGGAAGCAACTACGTCCGCCCAGCCGACTGTCACCGTCCTTGACTACGGCTCCGGAAACGTGCGCTCGGCCGTGCGCGCCCTGGAGCGGGCAGGGGCCGCCGTTACGCTCAGCGCCAACCCCCAGGACGTATTGGACGCCGACGGACTGGTGGTACCCGGCGTGGGTGCCTACGGCTCCGTTATGGCGGAACTGAAGAGTGTCGATGCCATCCGCATGATTGGCCGCCGCGTTGCCGGCGGCCGGCCGGTCCTAGGCATTTGCGTCGGACTGCAGGTGCTCTTCGATGCCGGTGTGGAACACGGTGTGCGCACCGAAGGCATGGGGGAGTGGCCGGGCACGGTTGAGTTGCTGCCCGCCGAAGTTGTCCCGCACATGGGCTGGAACACCGTGAAGGCCGCGGCCGGTTCCGTGCTGTTTGCGGGTATCGAGGACGAGCGCTTTTACTTCGTGCACTCTTACGGCGTCCAAAGCTGGGACTTCGATGTCATCCAGCCCAAGATGAAACCGCCCATGGTCACCTGGTCCGAGCACGGTGCTCCATTCATTGCCGCCGTGGAAAACGGTCCGCTCTGCGCCACGCAGTTCCACCCCGAGAAGTCCGGCGACGCCGGAGCGCGGCTGCTGCGCAACTGGGTGCAGTCGCTGCAAAAGGGTGCCGCCTAAATGTGGTCGTTGCTCTTGATGGCGCTGGCCGGTCTTCTGATTGGCGGCTGCTACACGTTCTACCAGCAGAAGTCACCCCGCTGGATTCCCATCAGCTTTGCGTTCCTGGCCGTCCTGTCATTGCTGGCGGCCTACCTGTTCACCCTGTCCGGCTAGCCAGCCGGCACAGACCCGTTCACCCATCACGTTGAGGACCCGATGACCACCACTGCCCCCCTCCTGGAATTGCTGCCCGCCGTAGACATTGTCAACGGCCAGGCAGTGCGCCTCGTCCAAGGCGAGGCCGGCTCCGAGACCAGTTACGGCACCCCGCTGGATGCCGCCATGAAGTGGCAGAACGACGGCGCCGAGTGGGTCCATCTGGTGGACCTGGATGCCGCTTTTGGCCGAGGCACCAACTTGCCGCTGCTGCGCGAGGTCATCGCGGCCCTGGATGTGAAGGTCGAACTCTCCGGCGGCATCCGTGACGACGCGTCGCTCGAAGGCGCCCTGGAATTGGGCGCCTCGCGCGTGAACCTGGGCACGGCCGCGCTGGAGAACCCCGAATGGACCGCCAAGGTCATTGACCGCTTTGGCGAGAAGATCGCCGTCGGTCTCGACGTGCGCGGCACCACCCTGGCCGGCCGCGGTTGGACGAAGGAGGGCGGGGATCTCTGGGAGGTTTTGGCCCGCCTGGAGGATGCCGGCTGTGCACGCTACGTGGTCACCGACGTCACCAAGGACGGCACCCTGCGCGGACCCAACGTGGAACTCCTCAAGGAAATGTGTGCCCGCACCTCCAAACCGGTGGTGGCTTCCGGCGGCATTTCCAGCCTGGACGACCTGCGCGTGTTGCGCGGACTCGTGGGCGACGGAGTCGAAGGCGCCATCGTGGGCAAGGCCCTCTACGCCGGCAAATTCACGTTGCCCGAAGCCCTCGATGTGGCAGGCCGACGCTAGAGGCCATGACTGACGTACCAAAGAAACAGCTGCCCGGACACATTGCCGCGGCCCTTGCCGGTGCCGGCGGATCCACGGATTCGGCCGGGCAGCCGTGGGCGGGTCGTGAATTGCCGCCGGAGGAGAAGTACCACAACTTCGAAACGGACGACGGCGGCACGGACCCCCGCTTTGCCGCCGCGGTCGAGCTTTTGCTCGCCGGCGCGGGATCCGAGCAAGACGTTGTGGAGACCCTGGCACAGGCCCGGGTGTTCATCCCGATCGTCGCGCAACTGGCCGAACAAACCGTGGGGGAGAACGGGCTGGTCTCCGACAAGGAGTCCGACATGGCCCTGGTGACGGTGCAGGCGCCGGACGGGCGGCGTGCACTGCCCGTGTTTACGAACTCCGAGGCCCTGAGCCGCTGGCATCCGGAGGCCAGGCCTGTAGCCGTCTATGCCGCCCGCGCAGCGTTGTCCGCGGTGGCTGAAGAGGCGCAGATGCTGGTCCTGGACCCCGGAACGGACAGGCCGTTCGTGGTGCGCCGGCCGGCCATGTGGGCGCTTGCCCAGCAACGGGACTGGCTGCCCAGCTACCTCGACAACACCGTGACCCAGGTGTTGGCAGACTCGGTCGCCGCCGCGGACAACCCCTCGATCCTGGCTATTTCCGCTGGGGCCGGGCAGGGCATAGAATCCCTGTGGGACAAAAAAACTGAACCGTCTGGACGGTTAGTGTCCGGCGGCGGTGCCGGACCGGAACTGAGCGTCACCATCACCTTGCAACCCGGGCTCGACCAGCCCGCGGTGGAAGGTGTGCTTCACGCCTTGCAAAGTTACTGGGCCGGGAATGAATATTTTGCCCAGGCCGTTGACTCCCTCGAGGTACGACTGCGCCACCCCAGCCCCCTGCCCTAACCCATCGCACACGCGCACTTCCGCTCTCTTGTGATGGATACCAAGAGAAAAGTGCTTTCGTGAACTTTGCCAGCTACCGGCAGATACTCTCGCTCACACCCGTGCGCCGGCTGCTCATCATCGCCATGATCGCGCGGATCCCGCATGCCGCGGCCGGGGTGCTGCTGACCTTGCACGTGGTGCAATCCATGCATCTTTCCTACACGGCGGCCGGCGGTGTCGCGGCGGCCATCACCATTGGCATGGCCGTGGGAGCACCCTGGCGCGGACGCCAGGTGGACATTTACGGCCTCCGCCGAGCGCTGATCCCCTCGGTCATCGCCGAGGTTTCCGTCTGGTCCGTGGCACCGTTCCTGAACTACCAGCTGCTCGTGGTGGCGGCCGTCATTGGCGGGCTCTTTGCCGTGCCCATCTTCTCCGTAGTGCGCCAGGCGCTGGGCGTCATGGTGCCGCAGGAGCAACGCCGCACCGCCTACGCACTGGACTCCATGGGTGCCGAAATCACGTTCATGATTGGACCGGCCGCCGGCGTCATGCTCGCCACCACCATCCACACGTATGTGGGCCTGATCATCATAGGCGTCTCCTCCGCCCTGGCCGGGCTGCTGCTGATGTGGACCAACCCGCCCACCCGAAGCGGCCAAAAGGGGGCGCACGCGGAAAACTCGATGTCGTCCGCCGCACCCGCCGGCGCCACCAAGGTCCTCGACGGCGGCACCCACGTCTCCGCCAACCGGGTGGGCCGGTTTTGGGGCAGGACGCGCAACAACCTGTCGTGGGTGAATTTGGCGGTGCTGGCCGTTTTGGGAGCGTCGCTGGGAGCCGGTCTGGTGCTGTCCGGCACAGACGTTGGCATGGTGGCCGTGCTGCGCTTCAATGACCAGGTGGGCGAGCTTGGCATCGTGTTCTTCTTCTGGTGCGGAGCGTCCTTACTGGGAGGGTTGGTCTATGGCTCGCTCAAGCGCTCCATCAACCCCCTGTGGCTGCTGGGCGTCATGGCCCTGTTGACCATCCCCATGGGATTTGCCACCAACGCCTGGACGCTGGGCCTGCTGTCCATCCTGCCGGGTCTGCTCTGCGCGCCGGTCCTGACCTCAAGTGCCGAACACATCGCCGACTTGGTTGAGGAGCGACGCCGTGGCGAGGCCATGGGCTGGTACGGCTCCTCCATGACCATCGGCAGCGCGATGGGCGCTCCGTTTGCCGGTGCCATGATCGACAACGTTGGGCCCTGGGCCGGTTTTGTCATCATCGGCGTCATTGCCGGCGCCCTGGCGACGGCGGGTCTGGTAACCCAGAGGGCCATTCGGAACCGGAAGTTTTCCGCCAGCCCTGACGGCATTGATGACCTTCTCGGCGATCCCGACCCCGTTTAGCACCAAAAATGAGTTGAGGGGGCAC
>JBAUMA010000320.1:0-1642 GCA_049578485.1 Specibacter sp. | reverse complement strand
GCTTTCCAGTCCTTTACGCAGGCTTTCATCGTTTCGGGCGGAACAGGTGGGCCATCGGACTCCACCATGTTCTTCACGCTTTACCTCTATCAAAAGGGCTTCGGTCAATTCGATATGGGATACGCCTCGGCAATGGCCTGGGTCCTCCTGGTGATTATCGGTGCCTTTACCGCCATCAACTTCGTTGCCTCAAAGTACTGGGTGTTCTATGACGACTAACATCAAGACGCTGCCCGAAATCACTGCGAACTCAGCAGATCCGGGTACGCCAAAGAAACGTCCGCGCGTCCGTGAATCCCGGGGGACACTGTCCTTCAGCCGCAAGGCCAGGATCCGGGCTATTGGGAAGCACGCGATCCTGATCATCTCCGGATCGGTCATGATCTACCCGTTGCTGTGGATGGTCGTCTCGGCCATGCGGCCCAACGATGTCATCTTTACCGAGCCGGGCCTGTGGCTGAGCGAAGTTGACCTCAGTAACTTCACCAGCGGTTGGTCGGCGCTGACGCACCCGTTCGGTCACTACATGATCAACTCGGCGATTGTTGTCCTCGGGTCAATCCTTGGCAACCTGATCTCCTGCTCCATGGCGGCTTACGCGTTCGCCCGACTGAAGTTCACCGCCAGCAAACTGTTCTTTGGCATCATGCTGCTGACCATCATGCTGCCCTTCCACGTGGTGATCGTCCCGCAGTACGTCCTGTTCTCCCAGATTGGCTGGGTCAACACCTTCTGGCCCCTGATTGTGCCCAAGCTGCTGGCCACGGACGCGTTCTTCGTGTTCCTCATGGTGCAGTTCATCCGTGGCATTCCCAAGGACCTGGACGAAGCAGCCCGCATCGACGGTGCCGGCCACCCGCGCATCTTCTTGCGCGTCATCTTGCCGCTGATGGTCCCGGCCCTGGCCACGACCACCATCTTCACGTTCATCTGGACCTGGAACGACTTCTTCAGCTCCCTGATCTACTTGACGGATCCGGACATGTTTACAGTCCCCGTGGCCTTGCGCGCGTTTGTCGATTCGCAAGCAGGAACAAGCTGGGGATCCCTGTTCGCCATGTCGATAGTTTCCCTCTTGCCAGTGTTCCTGGTCTTCCTCTTCGGCCAGAAGTTCCTGATCAAGGGCATTGCCACCACCGGCATCAAATAGCCCATCAAGCTATAAAGGCAGGACCACTCCAATGCGGGAATGGTCCTGCCTTTGCCATGCCCCGCGACTTGGGCAGAACACCACGGTGCGGCGGACACGATTTGGCGACGCGGCAAATCCGGGTTTACAGTAAGGGCATGACAAACCGTTGGTATGCGTATTTTTCGTTGGCTCTGGAGGGGCCCGCGTCTAACTGACACGCACCCAACCTTCCTTCAGAGCCAACAGGACAGAGAATCTTTTCTCTGTCCTTCGCCATTTCCGGCGGGTTTCTGAAAAGGGGCTCGCTTCCAGCCCACCCAAAGGAAATTCTTACCGTGACCACCACCGCAGCACACGAAGCGTCCACCACCGCGAATCTCCGGGTCAGCCGGTTCACCGCGCTCCCGTCACCGGCCGAGCTCGCCGCCGAACTGCCGCTGGACGCCCACACGAGCAACGTCGTCGAACGCGGCCGCGACCAGGTCCGGGCCGTCATGGACGGGGTGGACG
>JBAUMA010000319.1:0-1845 GCA_049578485.1 Specibacter sp. | reverse complement strand
GCATCGGTGCGGGCCTGCTGGGCCCGCTGCGCGTCCCCTGCTCCCCTCTGCGTGAGCGGCGTGCGCTGGGCCGAGGCCCACTGCTGGGGCGGCCACGCCCCGAGGAGGAAGGTTTGTCGGTCGTTATTGCCCTCTTCGTCGTGTGCGTCGAGGATCACGGTGTAGTAACCCGGGCGCGGGAACGAGTGGGTGGGGTTCTGCTCCTGGCTCGTCGTCCCGTCGTCGAAGCGCCAGCGGTAGATCACGTCGCCGGTCGCGTTCTTGGACTTCGCGGTGAACCGAGTGACAAGCGGCGTGGCCCCGGCAAATTGGTCCGCGTTGCCGCTGACGTTGAAAGTACCGCCGCCGCCACCCTTGTCGTCACCGCCGCATGCGGCCACGAACAGGGCCGCCGCGAATGCGGCGGCCAGCACGACAAAAAGCTTGAACAGACGAACTCGGTTCACTGCGACATCCTCTCGACGTGACTGTAGGCGGGCTTCCTTAAAAACGGATTAGAGGCCGGTCCGTGGTGGTCCAAAATAGCGAAAGGCCAGGAGCGGTTCCCCGCTCCCGGCCTTTGCCGTTTAGCCTGATTGCTCAGGCCACTGCTCGAGGGCTAGGGAATGAAGATTCCCTGAACCCCGAAGAGCGTGTTGGGCGTGGTGGCCACGACGCCGTCGGTGCCGCCGTCGATGACCGTTATCTGGCTGGTCTCGATCACGGCCCGCTTGGTGTCCTTGACCGCGCCCGGCACCACCGCGTTCGCCGTGGTGCTCACTGCGCAGGTGCTGCCGATTGCCGTGCTGGCAGTCGCCGTGCAGGGCGTGTTCACGGGGAACGGGATGTCGATCACGGTCGCCGGGTCAGTGCCGCCGCCCGGAGCCACTGCGTTGAAGTGGTCCGTGATGCGGATCATGGCATTGGCCTGGAGCTCGCCGGTGTAGTCGGCGCCGTCGGCCGCATTGGCAGAGCCACATGCGGCGACGCCGGCCTTACAACGGACGTCGGTGACGTTTCCCTCGAGCTTCACGTCGGAGTCATCGGGCGGGCCCGGTGCACCGACGATCACGGCGATCCGCACGAAACCGACCGAGTTCGCCGCGGCCCCGTTCGCATCGGGCGAGCCGATGGTCAGAGAAGCCGACGTCTGGACCGGTGGGTTACACGACGGGAACGCCAGCGGCGGCCCGTGCGTGCGGTTCGGAGCCGTGCACGCGTTGTACGCGGGCACCATCGATGCCCGCAGCGGGCTTGCACCCTTGGGACGCGGGTGCGTGGCACTTGCGATCTGCGCCATCACCATCATCCCCAGCGCTGCCATGGCCATTGCTCCGGCCAGCGCCAACCTCTTTCTGATCCTCATATAACGCCCCTCCTGCCCCGTGCGGGGATCGGACTTCGGTTTCTCCACTGCTGTAGCTACCACTTTCCGGGCGCCGCGTCAAGCCTGGCGCCTGCACCTTGGGCCCGGATGGCGAAGGGCCGGGAGCTGTCGCTCCCGGCCCTTGCCGTTGCCTGATCGCTCAGGCCACTACTTCGAGGGTTAAGGAATGTAGATTCCCGCGGTCTCGAAGACCCCGTTGGGGGTGGTGGCCATGACGCCGTCGGTGCCACCGTCGTCGACCCTCAGCAGCCCGGCTGCTGTTCCGGTCTCGACGATCGCCCGCTTGGTGTCCTTGACCGCGCCCGGCACCACCGCGTTCGCGAACGTGGAGATGGAGCACGTGCCGCCGATTGCCGTGCTGGCAGTCCCCGCGCAGGGCGTCGTCACTGGGAACGGGATCTCGACGACGGTCCCCGCCTCAGTGCCACCGCCCGCAGCCACTGCGTTGAAGTGGTCCGTGATGCGGATATTGGCAGTGC
>JBAUMA010000318.1:0-5051 GCA_049578485.1 Specibacter sp. | reverse complement strand
CCCGCAGCCGTCTCCGCACGAATATTGACAGCCCTGGCGGCCGGCATCCGCCGCCGCCCAAGGAGGCTCCACGAGGTGACATTTCAGCGCCTGCACCCCGTATTGCAGGCTGCGGGGACGGCTCTTTCGGGCGCCGAACCGGCACGGTGCATGGTCGTGTCACACGTGGCTGCGCGACGGTGCCTGCCTGCTGCGGGGCGGGGACGGCCGCGGGCGTTCCTGCGGTGGTAAAATCGCATATAAGTACGCCCCCAAACTTTTGATTGACACTTTTTTGCACACCACAGGATTTTTTTGCGACACAGGGCCGGCCACCGGCCGCACGCCGTCGCGCACCATGGCAGCACGCTAGCGCCAACCGGCGCAGTCTGCCTTTACCCCACCATAGAGAACGGACCCCATGAGAAGAACTCCTCGCCAGACCCCGCCCGCCCTTGCAGACGGAGCCATGCGCATTGTCGCCCTCGGCGGATTGGGGGAGATCGGCCGCAACATGACCGTCTTCGAATTCGACGGAAAACTGTTGATTGTTGACTGTGGCGTACTCTTCCCCGAAGAGCACCACCCCGGCGTGGACTTGATCCTGCCCGACTTCTCCTACCTGAAGGACCGCTGGGCCGACGTGGTTGGCCTGGTGCTGACCCACGGCCACGAGGACCACATTGGCGGTGTGCCGTACCTGCTCAAGCACCGCGGCGACATCCCCGTCATTTCCGCCAAGCTGACGCTTGCCTTCCTTAAGACCAAGCTTGACGAGCACCGCATCAAGGGCAAGCTGATTACGGTCAAGGAAGGCGACCGCCGCAAGTTCGGCCCGTTCGACGTCGAATTCCTGGCCGTCAACCACTCCATCCCGGACGGCCTGGCCGTGGCCATCCGTACGCCGGCCGGCCTGGTGCTGGAGACCGGTGACTTCAAGATGGACCAGTTCCCGCTGGACAAGCGCATCACCGACCTGGCCGGCTTTGCCCGCCTGGGTGAGGAAGGCGTGGACTTGTTCATGCCCGACTCCACCAACGCCGAGGTTCCGGGCTTCCTGGCCGCCGAGGCGGACTTGATCCCGGCCATCGACCAGGTCATGCGCACGGCACCGCGTCGCGTGGTTGTCTCCAGCTTCGCCAGCCACGTGCACCGCATCCAGCAGATCATCGACTCGGCGCACAAGTACAACCGCAAGATCGCTTTTGTGGGCCGCTCCATGGTCCGCAACATGACCACGGCGCGCGAGCTGGGCTACCTGAAGATCCCGCGTGGCATGCTGGTCGACGCCAAGGAACTGGAGCGCATGGCCCCCAACAAGGCCGTCCTCATCTGCACCGGTTCGCAGGGCGAGCCCATGGCCGCGCTGGCCCGCATGGCCAACGGCGACCACCAGATCAACCTGACCGAGGGCGACACCGTCCTGCTGGCCAGCTCCCTGGTGCCCGGCAACGAGTCCTCGATCTACCGCCTCATCAACGACCTCACCAAGCAGGGCGCCAACGTTATCCACAAGGGCAACGCCAAGGTCCACGTCTCCGGACACGCCAGTGCCGGCGAGCTGGTCTACTGCTACAACCTGGTCCGTCCCAAGAACGTCATGCCCGTGCACGGCGAATACCGCCACCTGAAGGCAAACGCCGAGCTGGCAATCCGCACCGGCGTCGACCCCAAGAATGCGTTCATCGTTGAGGACGGCACCACGATCGACCTCAAGAACGGCGTGGCCCGCGTGGTTGGCAGTGTGCCGGCCGCCTACGTCTACGTGGAGAACATGGTGGCCGGTGCGGCCACCGAGGAATCCCTGCTGGACCGTATTCGCCTGGCAGAGGACGGCGCCGTCACCGTCCTGCTGATCGTCAACCCGGACACCGGCAAGATCGAAGAAGACCCGGAGTACTTTGCCGTCGGCTTCAACTTCGCGGACAAGGACGTGGAAAAGGCCACCGGAATCGTGGAGAAGACGATCTCCGGCCTGCGCGGGGAAAAGACCGGCCACGGTGCCGAAAAGGCCATCGCCGACGCCCTGCTGCGCTGGTCCGACCGCGCCCTGCGCCGCAAGCCGGTCTACACCGTCATCATCGTCGAAGCCTAAGCCGGCGCTGCGCGAAGCACAGTCACTGCCTGGTCACTGACTGTTGGCCCCCATCCACGCCGGATGGGGGCCTTCAGTTTTAAGGTGGGGTTGCCGTTCTCCGGCGGCCGTCAGCCGGTGCTCCGCAGCAGGGCCAGGGCCGCCTCGACTTCCGCCGGATCGACCAGCTCGTTCTCACCCAGCCATTCGATGGCCCGGACATTCATGACGGCATCGTGGAATTCATTCCATCGGGCAGGCACCTCGGGGAACTGGTGGATGGTGTCCTTGAAGTGCCTGAACGGCTTGCCGTGGTCGATCGACCGGGTGAGGCTTTCCCTGCACTGGGCATCCGTGACGCCGGCGATGAAAGCCTCCATGTCCCCGAAGGCCTCATAGGATTCAATCGGGTCGATGCGAACGCCGCCCCGGTCATCAAGGTCCCAGCCTTCCGCATCTGCCTCGTCGGCGGCTTCTTCTCCCCACAATTCAATCCGGCCCGTGGCGGGGTCCATCCAAAAGAAGGTTTCGTACTCCATGAAGCGCGTTTCCAGCGCGTCGGCCAGGTCTTCAAGATTGACGTCACTTAGGTGCAACACGGCACGGCCCTCCGCAATGGGTGCTTGGGAAGTCAAAAACAGCCCCTTAACACCATGTTTCCCCGCGGCCGCGATTTGGACAAGGGCTGCCGACCGGAAAGGGACTGTGAAAGGCTGGATTCCATGGCGCACCTGAGACCCTCACCCGCACAGCTCACCTGGCAAAAAGACGGCTTCGGCATGTTCTTCCACTTTGGCCTGAACACCTTCCATGGCAAGGAATGGAGCGACGGCACGCTGCCCGCCTCCAGTTTCAACCCCACGGCCCTCGACGCCGAACAGTGGGTGCAGACGGCCCTCGACGCCGGCGCCAAGTACGTGGTCCTGACGGCCAAGCACCACGACGGCTTCTGCCTGTGGCCCACCGCGACCACCGGCTACTCCGTCGCCTCCTCGCCCTGGCGCGACGGGGCCGGCGATGTGGTGGCGGAGGTGGCGGCCGCCTGCCGGAAGCTGGGCATGAAGCTTGGCCTGTACCTTTCCCCGTGGGACCGCAATGCAGCTTGCTACCCGGACCAGGAGGCCTATGACGAGTTTTACCTGGCCCAGCTGCGCGAGTTGTGCACCAACTACGGCGAGCTGTGTGAACTGTGGTTCGACGGTGCCGGCTCGCAGGGCCGCGAGTACGGCTGGACGCGGATTGCCGCCCTCATCGACGAACTCCAGCCCGGCGCCATGGTGTTCAACATGGGCGCCCCCACCATCCGCTGGGTGGGCAACGAGGACGGGCTGGCGGCCGATCCGGTCACCTATGTGGTGGACCAGACCGACTTCTCCAACTACACGGTCCACACCGCCAAGCTGGAGCAGGCCCTGTACCTGCCGCCCGAATGCGACGTCTCCATCCGCCGCAGCTGGTTTTGGCACCCCGACGACGCGCCCAAGGACCTAGAGCACCTGCTCGCCATCTACTACCGCTCCATCGGTTTGGGCGCGAACCTGTTGTTGAACCTGCCCCCGGACACACGCGGCCTGCTCCCCGAGGAGGATGTGGCGCGCATGCGTGAGTTTGCCGGTGAAGTCCGACGCCGGTTCCAGGCTCCGCGCACGGCCACGCTCCGCGCCGCGGGCCCTGGGCGCTGGGTGGCCGGGTTTGCAGGGGAAATCACCCTTGACCACCTGGTGCTGGCGGAAAACCTCGTGGACGGCCAACGCGTCACGAGCCACCGTATTTCCACGGCGGACGGCCGCGTCCTGGTGGAGGCCGGCACCATCGGTTCACAGCGCATCCACGTGTTCTCGGCAGCCACCGCAACGGAACTGGTCATCGAACTTGATGGCGCGGAGCCCATGCTCGATGCCGTGACCGGGTTCCATGCGGGCGTGGAGTCGATCCCCGACATCAACTACCTGGCCACCACCGAGGCTCCGGCCTGACCCTCCGTTGAGGGGACACATCTCCCACGCCCTCCCAATCTTTACCGCGCTGGGCGCGATAAAGATTGGGGCCCTCGGGCACGTGGGGAGATGTGTCCCCTCAACGATTTCGGGGTCAGTTGGCAAAGGCGCGTGGCTTTAGGTCAATGCGCCGGTCGGGCTTTGGCGGGTGCATATTTCCTGGCGAGCTGGGCCAGCGCCAAGGCGGCAACCAGCAGGCCAAAGTCGCGCAGGGCCACGTCGTAAAAGCCGGGGTAGCTCAGCAGGTTGGTGATGATTCCCGCCAGCCACAGTGCCACCACGTAGGCGGCGTACCGGGGCTTCAACGCCACCATGATTCCGGCGGCGATTTCCACCACGCCGATGACCAGCATCATGGTGTGGGGGCTGAATGGGGAGAGGCTGACCATCCACGGGGCCAGGTAGTGCTCCCAATTCGTCAGTACGTTGAAGAACTTGTCCACGCCCATGATCAGCGGAATGGCGATGAACCCGGTCCACAGCATCAAAAACGCCCCATAGGCCGGTTCAATGCGGGCGCGGTGCGGCGTGTGGCCCACCCTGCCCGTCGAGCCGGCGGAAACTGAACTTGCAGCCATGACATCCTCCTTCTAAAAACGCGATATGTATTTTTAGAATGCGCTCCGGAAGCGTGGTTGTCAATGATGATTTTGGCCCCACAAAAAAGCGGGCCGGGGAACCCGCCCCGGCCCGCGCCGTCGCGATGGCACGGGTGTCCGCCTCCCGCGCCTCCATGGGCAGCGGGTCAATGCGGCCCGTCATGACGTCGTGGGCGTCCAGCCCCTGTGCCAGCAGATGTTCCATTGCCCGTCCCGGTCGTCCTGCGTTTCAAAGCGCATGATCTTGGGGGTTCGGCGCCATTTTGGCGCGTCGATTCAAATGCACGCAACTGGGCCATGCCACTGGGGCCGGCCAGGGCCAGTGAAATTGCCACTGGAGTGCCGGAAACGGGGCCAAGCCGCGAACGCACCGAATCTTGTCCGTGCGTTCGCGGCTTGGCC
>JBAUMA010000317.1:0-3305 GCA_049578485.1 Specibacter sp. | reverse complement strand
GAAGGGGCGGGGGCGGCATCGACCGCTTCCCCGCTTCGCACTCACGAAGAACTCAAGGCCATCGCCGAAGCCGGCGCCGCCGAACTGGCCTGGGACGCGTCCGCGCAGGAAGTGATCGCCTGGGTGTCGCGGAACTTCGCAACCGGGTCCGCCGCCGTCGCCTGTTCCATGGCCGACGCCGTGTTGCCGGCCTTGGTTGCCGACCAGCTCCCCGGCGTCGATGTCTTGTTCCTGGACACCGGATACCACTTCCCGGAAACGTACGAGACTCGGGACGCGGTGGCCGAAAACCTGCGGGTGAACGTCGTCGACGTCCTGCCGCTGAGCACTGTGGCCGAACAGGACTCGCTGCTCGGCAAGGACCTCTTTGCCCGCGACCCCGCCCAGTGCTGTGCGCTGCGCAAGGTGGAGCCGCTGAGCCGGTCCCTCTCCGGCTACGAACTCTGGTTCACCGGTGTGCGCCGCGACGAGGCCCCCACCCGGACCAACACGCCGTTGGTCAGCTGGGATGAGAAGAACGGCCTGGTCAAGGTCAACCCCGTGGCCACCTGGACCTACGACGAGCTCATCAGCTACTCCGAGGACAACCTCCTTCCCGTCAACCCACTCCTCAGCCAGGGATACCCGTCCATCGGCTGCGCACCCTGCACCAAGAAAGTGGCCCCCGGCGCCGACCCCAGGTCCGGTCGCTGGGCCGGAACCTCCAAGACAGAATGCGGACTACACGTATGAGCACCCCAACAGCCACCGACGTCAGCCCGGCCTACGCGGTCGATGCCGCCCCCGCCCCTTCGCCGCACGGCTTTGGTCCTTCGGACCACGCCGGCGGCTCAGGCAGGCCCGATGCCACTCCCGGGGCGGCAAACGATCCCCAAGCGCTCCCCAGCCTCGCAAGCTCGGCAGGGGACCCCTCGCGCTTGGAGGCCCCTGCCGAGGAGCTGAACTCGCTCGACCTGCTCGAATCCGAGGCCATCCACATCATCCGCGAGGTCGTTGCCGAGTTTGAGCGCCCCGCACTGCTGTTCTCCGGCGGCAAGGATTCGGTGGTCATGCTGCATCTGGCCACCAAGGCGTTCTGGCCCGGCAAGGTCCCGTTCCCGGTATTGCACGTGGACACCGGCCACAACTTCCCGGAGGTCATCGATTTCCGGGACCGCACGGTGGCACGCCTGGGCCTGCGCCTGGAGGTGGGTTCCGTGCAGGAGTTCATCGACCGCGGCGAGCTGGCCGAACGCGCCGACGGCACCCGCAACCCGTTGCAGACCGTGCCGCTGCTTGACGCGATCGCCGGCAACAAGTTCGACGCCGTCTTTGGCGGCGGCCGCCGCGACGAGGACAAGGCCCGCGCCAAGGAGCGCATCCTGTCCCTGCGCGACGAATTTGGCCAGTGGGATCCGCGCAACCAGCGCCCCGAACTGTGGAACCTGTACAACGGCCGCCACACGGTGGGCCAGCATGTGCGCGCGTTTCCCATCAGCAACTGGACCGAGCTGGACATCTGGCGCTACATCGCCCGCGAAAACATCGAACTGCCCGGCCTTTACTACGCCCACGACCGTGAGGTCTTTGAGCGCGACGGCATGTGGCGGGCCGTGGGCGAGGTGTCCATGCCGCGCCCCGACGAAGAAGTGGTCGTCAAGCAGGTGCGCTACCGCACGGTGGGGGACATGTCCTGCACCGGTGCCGTGGCCTCCGACGCCACCACCGTCCACGACGTTGTGCGTGAAGTTGCAGCCTCCACCCTGACCGAACGTGGCGCCACCCGGGCCGATGACCGCATCTCCGAGGCAGCCATGGAAGACCGCAAGAAAGACGGCTACTTCTAATGAGCACACTTACTTCACCGGCGGTCGAGCCTGTCGAGACCCCTGTCGAGATCCCGCTGGCCCACGCGTCCCTGTTCCGTTTCGCCACGGCCGGTTCCGTCGATGACGGCAAGTCCACCCTGGTGGGCCGCCTGCTGCACGATTCGAAGGCGATCCTGGCCGACACCCTCGACGCCGTGACGCGCACCTCTGTCGACCGTGGCTTCGGCGGCGAGAACGGCAGCACGCAAAAGATCGACCTGGCGCTCCTGACGGACGGCCTGCGCGCCGAGCGTGAGCAGGGCATCACGATCGACGTCGCGTACCGCTACTTTGCCACGGATCGTCGCAGCTTCATCCTGGCGGACTGCCCCGGGCATGTTCAGTACACCAAGAACACGGTGACGGGCGCGTCCACCGCGGATGCCGTCGTCGTACTCATCGATGCCCGCAAGGGCGTGTTGGAGCAGACCCGCAGGCACCTGTCCGTGCTGCGCCTGCTGCGGGTGCCCAATGTGCTCGTCGCCGTGAACAAGATCGACCTGGTCGACTTCAGCGAGGACATTTTCCGCACCATCGAATCCGACGTGCAGAAGGTCGCCGCGGAGATTGGCGTGACCGACGTCCTGGTGGTGCCTGTGTCTGCGCTCGAGGGCGACAACGTGGTGGACCGCTCCACCCATACCCCCTGGTACACGGGGCCCAGCCTGCTGGATATCCTCGAAACACTGCCAACCACCGACGAGTTGGAGCGCGGCCTGGAGCCGTTCCGTTTCCCGGTGCAGCTGGTGATCCGCCCGCAGGGTGCCCTGGCTCCCGAGCTTGCCCTGGCCGACGACGCCGGCGCCTCCTTCCGTGATTACCGCGCCTACGCGGGGCAAGTGGCCTCGGGCTCGGTGTCCGTGGGGGAGGAGATCACCGTCCTGCCTTCGGGCCGGACCTCCACCGTGGTCGGCATTGACTTTGCGGGCCGTTCGCTGGAGCGCGCCGTGGCACCGCAGTCGGTGTCGCTGCGCCTCAGCGATGAGATCGACATTGCCCGGGGCGACGTCATTGCCGCCACGGGCACCTTCGGTGAGATCAGCCAGGACCTGTACGCGGAGCTGTGCTGGTTGTCCGTCAAGCCGCTGCGCGAGGGCTCGAAGGTGCTGATCAAACACGGCAGCAAGACCGTGCAGGGCCTGATCCGGGCCGTGACCGGCAAACTGGACCTGGCCACGTTCGCCGAGGCACCGGCGTCGGGCCTGGAATTGAACGACATCGGCTCCGCCCAGATCCGGCTCGCCTCCCCGCTGCCCGTGGAGAACTACGCACGGCACCGCCGCACCGGCGCGTTCCTGGTGATCGATCCGCAGGACGGCAACACGCTCGCCGCCGGCCTGGTCAAGGGCCACCCCGGAGACCACGAGGACGAGCGCTACGTGATCTAGCGAGGCGGTCGGTGGTCGAGCTAGTCGAGACCGGAAACGCCGCCGTTCGCGCATTATGCCACCCCTATAG
>JBAUMA010000316.1:0-2301 GCA_049578485.1 Specibacter sp. | reverse complement strand
GTTTCATTCCCAGCGGGGCGTCCCTGCGCGGACTGTTGCTGGGCATCATGCTGTCCTGGAAGCAGCTGCTGACCCTCGCCCCTCCCGTGGGCACGAGTGTTGACGTCCTGGTGGTCCCGTACCTCTCCGCCTTCATTGCCGCCGTGGTGGCCGGCACCCTGGCCTGGCGGCTGCGCCGCGCCTACTGGGCAGTTATTCCCGTGCTGGCGTTGTTCCTCACGGCCGTCATCTTTGGCACGGCCGAAGTGTTCCTGCCCGTGCTCCGGGGCTCCCTGCTGGCCGCCGGCGCCGTCTCTTGGCTGGCGTACCGCCACGAAATGCTGCGGCGCGAATCCGCCGGTGCCATCTCCGCCAACACCCCCGTGTCAGATACGTCCGCCGCCCGCACCGCCATCGTGCGCAGGATCGGCATGGCCGCCGGCGTCCTGGTGGTGGCCGGTGCACTCACCATGGCTGCCGCGCCCGCGTTGACCACCACATCAAGCCGTGAGGTGCTGCGCGATGCCGTGGTCCCGCCGCCGGACCTGCACGATTTGCCGTCGCCGTTGACAAAGTTCCGCGACTACGTCAAAAACGAAAAGGACACCGTCCTGTTCACGGTGGACGGGATGCCCAAAAACGGCCGGGTCCGGGTTGCCGCGCTGGACAGCTACGACGGCGTCGTCTTCAACGTCGACCCCAACAGTTCGGCGTCGTTTTCCCCCATCGGGGATCCCAACGCACTCAACCAGGGAGCCGGCGGCACCGGGTCCGCCGTCGGGGTTGCCGTGGACGGCTACACGGGCGTCTGGATTCCCAGCATGGCCGTGGCCCAGTCGTTGAGCTACCACAGCGCCACCGGGCCCACCCCCACCCTGTACCTGAACCAGGATTCCGGCAGCGCGCTCGACCTGGCCGGGGTGCAAAAGGGCGACAACTACACCATGGAGGTGCAGGTCCCGCAGGTTGATGCGAAGAAGCTGGCCGGCGCCGACTTTGGCCAGGTGCGCCTGCCCAAACTGGAGAACGTCCCACCGGTGGTCATTTCCAAGGCCAACGACATTGTGGGCGAGGCCGACACGCCCCTGAAAAAGGTGCAGGCCCTGGAAGGGGCATTGCAGCGCGAAGGCAAGTTCAGCAACGGCCTGGACGGCCAGACGCCGAGCACCTCCGGCCACAGCGCAGCCCGCATCACCAAGATGCTCTCCGGCAAGGAGATGGTGGGCGACGACGAACAGTACGCCGCCGCCATGGTGCTGATGGCCCGCCAGCTGGGGAT
This sequence comes from Specibacter sp., assembly GCA_049578485.1. Taxonomy (GTDB): domain Bacteria; phylum Actinomycetota; class Actinomycetes; order Actinomycetales; family Micrococcaceae; genus Specibacter. Next base: position 1,043 of record JBAUMA010000316.1, on the reverse strand, counting down.
CCCGGCGCGCGTGGTCATGGGCTTCTACCTGGACGAAAAGGACCCAGGCAACGGCGCGCAGAGCGTCAAGATCAAGGGTGAGGACGTCCACGCCTGGGTGGAGGTGAACTTCTCCGGCATCGGCTGGGTCCCGTTCAACCCCACCCCCGACAAGGACCACATCCCCAACCCGCCCGAGCCGCAAAACGCGTCCAAGCCCAAGCCCCAGGTGCTCCAGCCCCCGCCTCCGCCGCAGGAGCCGGCCGACCTTCCCCCGGACAGTGCCCCCGATGCCCTTGACACCGACGGCAAGAAGAACGGCGCGGCGTCAATCCTGGGCACCATCTTGCTGATCCTTGGCGTGGGCGCAATCCCCGTCCTGGTGATTGCCGGCCCGCTGATCCTCATCGTGGTGCTCAAGTCCCGGCGCCGGAAACGGCGCAACACCGCCGGACTGCCCACCGACCGCGTGGGAGGGGGCTGGTCCGAGGTGCTGAGCCTGGCCACCGACCTGGGCGCCGGCGTGGACGCCAACGGCACCCGCAGGGAGAGCGCCACGGCGCTCTCGGGCGCCTTCCCGGCAAGCCAGGGCACCACGACGGTGCTCGCAGAACGTGCCGACGCCGCCATCTTCGGGCCCGGCCAGCCCAGCGAGGAAGAGGTTGCCACGTACTGGCAGCAGGTGGACGAGTCGGTTGACGGGATGAAATCCTCGGTAGGATTCTGGAAGCGGCAGCGGGCACGGTTCTCCCCGAGGTCGCTGCTGGTTGACGCGAAGGCGCGGGCGCGGCGCACCGCTGCCGCACGGTCGCAGCGCGCCAGCGATGCGGCAGACGGCCGGGGGAACACCCTGGACGGCCCAAAGCCATGGGCCCGGCTGGTCCAGATGATGAATAAACACCGGAAGGGTGCGAAGTAAATGGCGCGAAAAGTGGCGGATTCCTGCCGTAACTGCGGGGCCGAGCTGGCCCCTGGCTCGGCCTTTTGCACCCTCTGCGGTGCCGCGGTGGCCAACCGCGCCGCCACACCGGCCCCGGCCTCGGTGCCCCTGGGCGGGAATACCG
>JBAUMA010000315.1:0-3614 GCA_049578485.1 Specibacter sp. | reverse complement strand
GCATCGTCGATGGCATGTCACCGGTTGTCGAGGGCCGTCCGTCGTATTTCAACGCAATGCATTGTTCGGGGCGGGCTCCTGATCCGGCCTGCCAGGCGGCTGGCTGCCATTACAAGCGCTTGCATTGTTGCGCGTACTCCTCGCTGTGTCAACGCCAACCGAAAATAGGGCCATTTTTGCCAACTGAAAACAGGGCCACGGTGTGTTGTTTTATTGTGCCAGAGTCTGTGGCTTGAGCCGGCCTTGGAGGCGGTAGCTGTTGCCGGTGAGGTTGATGACTTCGGCGTGGTGAACGATCCTGTCGATCATCGCGGAGGCGATTGTCGCGTCACCGAAGACGTCGGCCCAGCGGCTGAACGCAAGGTTGCTTGTCAGGATCAGCGAGGCCCGTTCGTAGCGTGAAGAGACGAGCTGGAAGAACAGGTTCGCGGAGTCCTGGTCGAACGGGATGTAGCCGACTTCGTCAATAATGAGGAGCTTGTAGCGGCGGAGCTTGGCTAGTTCAGCAGCGAGTTGTCCGCGGTTGTGGGCTTCGGCCAGGCGGGCGACCCAGCCGGTCGCCGAATCGAAGAGAACCCGATGCCCGGCCTGGGCGGCCCGGGTCGCGATCCCGACCGCGAGGTGGGTTTTACCGGTCCCGGGCGGGCCCAGGAGCACCACGTTCTTTGCCTCCTCCAGGAACACCCCGGTGCCCAGGTGCGCGATCAGGGACCGGTCCGCGGCCGGTTGGTGGTCGAAGTTGAAGTCCTCCAAGGTCTTGTGACCGGGGAACTTCGCGGCCTTGATCCGCAACGCCGCCCCGGAGGCTTCCCGTTCGACCACTTCCCGGCTAAGGACGGCGGCGAGGTATTCCTCGTGCGTCCAACCCGCCTCCCGGGCCGTGTCGGCCAGGGACCGGTAGCCGTCTCCGATCCGTGGCGCCCGCAGGGCCCGGGCGTAGTACTCGATGTCCTTGCCAACCCCGCCACCTTGCACGCTCACAGGGCCACCACGGCCAACTCGCCGACGCTATTGGCGCCGACAGTGGTGAGTCCGAAGGCCTCGTCATAGACGGAGAGATCCCGCTCCTGAACGGCGGCCTGTCCCGGTGGCTTGATACGAGTGTGGGCGGTGCGGTAGTCGCGGCGGAGCACGGCGGCTTTGGCGACGTGCTCCGGGTCGGTGAAGATCTGGTGCCGTGCCCACCGGCGTTCGTGCCGCGCCAGGACCGTGGTGCCAGCGGTGACGGTGACGGTATCCAGGTCCGCGGTGACCTGAACGATCCGACCGATCGCGGACGGATCCACGGAATAGTCGTTGGAGAACACCCGCACGTAATAGTCCCGCGGCAGACGGATCTCCTTGCGGAACAGCGCTTCCGGGGCGACCGGTCCCAGCGGGCGCATCGCAGCCCGGTCCGCGGCTACAAGGTCCGCCGGGGCGCCGTGACGGGAACGCGTGTAGCGGGCGTTGGCCGTGGGCAGCCACGCATCGAGCTGGTCATTGAAGTCATGCGGATCCGTGAAGTCCCGTCCGGGCATGAAGCCGCGGCGGAAGAATCCGTTCATCCGCTCCACCATGCCCTTGGATTCCGGATCCCGTGGTGGGAGCAACCGGATCTCGGTGCCCAGCACCCCGGCAAACGCGCTGGCAGCCTCGGTCAGCTTCCCGCGCCCGATACCGGTTTCGTTGTCCCAGACCAGTTTCGCCGGGACCGCCGCCGCTTCCTGAAGCAGTTCCCACATCCCGCCCAGCAGGTCCTCGGTCGTACGGGTAGGAATCATGCGGGCCTGGACGAACCCGGAATACGTGGACGTCATCACCAACACAGGAGGTTTGCCCTCCTGCCCGTGACCCAACGGCAATCCCTGGTGCGGGAACCACAGATCACACTGAACAGTCTTGCCCGGTTCGTGCACGAGCCGGTCGGCTGGATCCGCCGGCGCATACTCCGGCCTGATCGCAGCGACCTTCGCCCGGAACAACGACGCGGACCCCGACCAGCCAACCCGCTCGGCCAACACCGTCGCCGCCATTGTCGGCGTGGTGGCCAGCAAACGGCGCACGTCCTTCTCAAACACATCAAACGAGGACCCGGCAGGCTCGCGCTCATACCGCGGCACGCTCTCCGCGGCCAAAGCCCGATCCACGGTACCCCTTGATACGCCCAACTCTTTCGCCAGCTCCCGCTTAGAGATCTTCTCGTTCGCGAACCGGTGGCGGATAGTCACCCAATCATCCAAAGTAATCACCTTCAATGGTGTCAGGTGGCCCCATTTTCAGTTGGCGATTATGGCCCTATTTTCAGTTGGCGTCGACAGCACCGTTGAATCCGGTTGCCCTGGTTGCGGTGTCATCGGCACGCGCCGCCACTCTGGCCGGCAGCAGAGGGTTCGCGATATCCCTGTCGCTGGTCCGGTGGAAGTTGTCTGGGCCAAGCGGCGCTTGTTTTGCGACGAGTCATTGTGCCCGCGCAAGACCTTCTTTGAGGCCACGATCGAGGTCCCGGCCAGGGCACGGACCACGAGCCGGCTCCGCAGCGCTCTCGTGCGAGCTGTCATTGACTCTGGCCGTGCCGCAACGGAAACCGCCACCGCCCATGGCGTCTCCTGGTGGCTAGTGCAAAAAGCCTTGAACATGGCTGCAATGAAGCTTCCCAACGTTGATCTCTTACGACCCAGGATGCTCGGTATCGATGAACACCGCTTCCGCTCCGTCCGCTTCTTCAAAAACACCGAGACCAATACGTGGCAGCGGATCGAGCCATGGATGACAACGATCGTTGATCTCGATACGGGGCAGATCCTGGGTGTTGTTGACGGCCGTGACCACACCGGGGTCGGGGCATGGCTCATCAAACGACCCCTGGATTCGCGCCTCGGCGTTCAAGTCGTAGCTATTGATCCCTCGGCAGCATTCCGCAAAGCGCTGCGGATGTGGCTGCCCCGCACCGCCGTCTCCGTTGACCATTTTCATCTCCTACAACTCGCGAACCAGGCACTGACAGAGGTGAGGCAGGCGCTCTCCCATCGGGTGCGGGGTCGTCGTGGCAGGGCAGTGGATCCAGCCTGGGCACATCGGATGCTGCTCCTGCGCGCTGGCGATTCACTTTCCGATCAGGCACTAGCTCGGTTGGAGAAAGTCTTCACCACCGACGACCCGACAGGGAAACTCAAGGCAGCGTGGGACGTGAAAGAACAAGTGCGAACCCTACTCCGGACCGGATCCTTGGAAGACGCCGAGCTGGCTAAGGAACACCTTGAATATCTCGTGAAGGAATCCCGTCAGCCTGAGACAACCAGGCTGTGGCGGACCATTTGCCGGTGGTGGAAAGAGATCGAAGTTCTCATCGTCACCGGCGCGACCACAGGCAAAGTCGAAGCCAACAACACCAGCATCAAACACATCAAGAGGACCGGGCGCGGCATCGTCAACAGCAACAACTACACCACCCGTATTATGCTCAGGAGCGCCGCCCGAACAGCGGTGAATCATCCATGACAACAATGGATTTCACCACGAACCACGGAGAGCCGGTTAAACAGGCGTGGCCTTGATCGGGTGATCAAGGCCGGGCGTGTGGTTCGTGGCGGTGGTGTGGGGGTGTTAAAAGTGGGGAGGCCCCACCACTAGTG
>JBAUMA010000314.1:0-3838 GCA_049578485.1 Specibacter sp. | reverse complement strand
GCGGCTTAAGGTCGCCGACAACACGGGTGCCAAGGAAATCTTGACAATCCGCGTTCTCGGTGGATCTGGGCGCCGCTACGCAGGCATTGGCGACACAATTGTCGCTACCGTCAAGGATGCAATTCCCGGCGGAAACGTAAAGAAGGGTGACGTCGTCAAGGCTGTCATCGTTCGCACTAAGAAGGAACGCCGCCGCGCGGATGGTTCCTACATCAAGTTCGACGAGAACGCCGCTGTGCTTCTCAAGAACGACGGGGACCCCCGTGGAACCCGTATCTTCGGCCCGGTTGGCCGTGAACTTCGGGACAAGAAGTTCATGAAGATCATCTCGTTGGCTCCGGAGGTGCTGTAACTCATGGCGAAAATCAAAAAGGGTGACCTGGTTCAGGTCATCACAGGTGGCAAGGCCGAACGTGGCGGCGACCGTGGCAAGCAGGGCAAGGTCCTGAAGGTATACACCGAAACCAACCGCGTGTTGGTTGAGGGCGTAAACCGCGTCACCAAGCACACCAAGGCTGGCCAGACCGATCGTGGCACCAAGACTGGTGGCATTGAAACCGTCGAGGCTCCCATTCACATCTCAAACGTTGCCGTGGTGGATCCGTCCACCAAGAAGCCGACTCGCGTTGGCTACCGCACCGAAACCGTTGAGCGCGATGGCCGCGAGCGTCAAGTACGCATCCGCGTTGCCAAGGCCTCGGGGAAGGATCTGGCATGAGCGCCGTAGTTGCAGAGAACACGCCCAAGATCACGCCTCGCCTGAAGACCCGCTACGCAGCGGAAATCAAGGCGTCGCTGGTTGAGGAATTCAAGTACGCGAACGTCAACCAGGTTCCGCGCCTGGTCAAGGTCGTTGTCAACATGGGTGTTGGAGAAGCCGCTAAGGACTCCAAGATCATTGACGGCGCCGTCCGCGACCTCACCGCCATCACCGGCCAGAAGCCCCAGGTTTCCAAGGCCCGCAAGTCGATCGCACAGTTCAAGCTGCGCGAAGGCATGCCGATCGGTTGCCACGCCACGCTGCGTGGAGACCGCATGTGGGAATTCCTCGACCGCCTGGTCACGCTGGCACTGCCACGTATCCGCGACTTCCGCGGCTTGAGCGGCAAGCAGTTTGACGGCAATGGCAACTACACCTTCGGTCTGACCGAACAGGTTATGTTCCACGAGATCGACCAGGATTCCATTGACCGCGTACGCGGCATGGACATCACCGTCGTGACCACAGCCAAGACCGATGACGAAGGCCGCTCGCTGCTCAAGGCGCTTGGCTTCCCGTTCAAATCCGAAGATAACTAATCTACGTAAAAGGTCCGTTCGGCCCGCACGCAAATAATTGCGGCGCGGGTGAAGGAAACCGTTACGAGGAAGGGCAAGCGCCCAAATGACAATGACAGATCCTGTCGCAGACATGCTTACGCGTCTGCGCAACGCAAACTCGGCACACCACGACACCGTGTCCATGCCGTTTAGCAAGCTCAAGGGCCACATCGCCGACATCCTCAAGGCACAGGGCTACATTGCTGCCTGGAAGGTTGAAGACGCCGAAGTTGGCAAGAAGATGACCATCGACTTGAAGTACGGTCCCAGCCGCGAGCGTTCAATCGCCGGCCTGCGCCGCATCTCCAAGCCCGGACTGCGCGTTTACGCGAAGTCCACCAACCTCCCCAACGTGTTGGGTGGGCTGGGTGTCGCCATCTTGTCGACGTCTTCCGGTCTGCTGACCGACCGCCAGGCTGCCAAGAAGGGCGTGGGTGGGGAAGTCCTCGCCTACGTCTGGTAGTAGAGAGAGAAGGGAAAGAACTTATGTCACGTATTGGACGTCTCCCCATCTCCGTGCCTGCCGGCGTCGAGGTTAAGGTTGCTGAAAACCTGGTCTCCGTCAAGGGCCCGAAGGGAACGCTGGAGCACACTGTGCCCAGCCCCATCGAGGTTGCTCTCGACGAGAACACCATCACGGTCACCCGCCCCAACGATGAGCGCTCCTCGCGTTCACTCCACGGCCTGACTCGCACCCTCATTGACAACCTGATCATCGGTGTCACCAAGGGCTACGAGAAGAAGCTGGAAATTGTTGGTACCGGTTACCGCGTAGTCGCCAAGGGCCAGAACCTGGAGTTCGCTCTTGGTTTCAGCCACCCGGTTGTCGTTGAGGCACCCGAGGGCATCACACTGACAGTTGAGAGCCCCACTAAGCTCTCCGTGTCAGGCATTGACAAGCAGCAGGTGGGCGAAGTTGCTGCCAACATCCGTAAGCTGCGCAAGCCCGACCCGTACAAGGGTAAGGGCGTTCGCTACGCTGGCGAGATCATCCGCCGCAAGGTCGGAAAGGCTGGTAAGTAACATGGCACTGTCCGTAAGAGGAAAGTCCAAGGCCGCAGCACGCGGCCGTCGTCACCTGCGCGTTCGTAAGCGCGTCAGCGGCACCACTGTACGTCCGCGTCTGGTGGTCAACCGTTCAGCACGTCACATGTTTGTCCAGGTCATCGATGACACCCAGGGCCTGACCCTGGTGTCGGCATCGACCCTGGAGGCAGACATGCGCTCCTTCGACGGTGACAAGACCGCCAAGGCCAAGCGCATTGGTGAGCTCGTTGCCGAGCGCGCCAAGGCTGCTGGCATTGAAGCTGTTGTGTTCGACCGTGGCGGTAACCGTTACCACGGTCGTGTCGCAGCTGTTGCTGACGGCGCACGTGAAGGCGGTCTGGCACTGTGACCGAAAACATTAACAAGGAGAACACTGTGTCAGAAGCAACTGCCGCTGACGGTGCAGCCGCTAAGACGGAGACTGCAGCAGCCGACGGCGGCCGTGGCCGCGGTGGCCGCGACGGTGCTCGTGGAGGCCGCGAAGGCGGTCGCGACGGCGGCCGTGGCCGTGGGCGCGATGGTGGCCGTGAGGCCGAGAAGAACCAGTTCATCGAGCGGGTTGTTAACATCAACCGTGTTGCCAAGGTTGTCAAGGGTGGTCGTCGCTTCAGCTTCACCGCTCTGGTAATCGTCGGCGACGGCAACGGCCTGGTTGGCGTTGGCTACGGCAAGGCCAAGGAAGTACCCGCGGCAATCGCCAAGGGTGTTGAGGAAGCCAAGAAGACGATGTTCCGCGTACCGCTGATCGGCAAGACCGTTCCGCACCGCGTTCAGGGTGAAGCCGCTGCCGGCGTCGTCCTGCTGCGTCCGGCTGCGGCCGGTACCGGTGTTATCGCCGGTGGTCCGGTTCGCGCCGTACTCGAATGCGTTGGCATCCACGACGTGCTGTCCAAGTCACTGGGTTCCTCCAACGCCATCAACATTGTTCACGCAACCGTTGATGCACTGAAGCGCTTGGAAGACCCCAAGGCTGTTGCGGCTCGCCGCGGCTTGCCCTTGGACGAGGTCGCTCCGGCCGTGCTGTTGCGCAATATGCAAAAGGCAGGTCTGTAATGACTACACCGAAGAACATTCAGCCTTCCGAAAAGAAGCTGGAAATCACGCAGATCAGGGGCGTCGTTGGCGCCAAGCAGTTCCAGAAGGATACCCTTCGTTCACTCGGTCTGAAGCGAATCGGTCACACTGTTGTCCGTACGGCTGATGCAGTGACCGCTGGCATGATCAACACGGTCCCGCACCTGATCAAGGTTGAGGAGGCTAAGTAAAGTGGCTGCTGAAAAGAAGACTGTAGAAACTGCTGAGAAGCAGAATGCACTGAAGGTCCACCACCTGCGCCCCGCACCCGGTGCCAAGACGGCTAAAACCCGTGTTGGCCGTGGTGAAGGTTCCAAGGGTAAGACCGCCGGACGCGGTACCAAGGGTACCAAGGCCCGCTACCAGATCAAGGCTGGCTTTGCCGGCGGCCAGTTGC
>JBAUMA010000313.1:0-3768 GCA_049578485.1 Specibacter sp. | reverse complement strand
GCTTTCCGCAGGTCCCTGACCCAGCCATTCCAAGGCTGAGAAGTCTTCGGTGAGAACCAGATCCAGCCCCATTTGCGGGAGCTGCGCCGGTGGGCGGCCCGTAAAATTCTGGGTAATGGAGAGCTCGATGATGCTGCCGCCATGCGAAGCCGCCGCAGCTGCGATACCAACCCCGTGGGGACCAGAACCGTGGCGAGCCGTAATACGTGTGAGCAGCGCCCACTCGTGCCCCGGCGACTCTGAATGGATCAGCATTCCTTCAGCGTTCAAGGACCGGGTGTGTTCCAGCTTGTCCAAGCCGGCAGCCCGCCACGCATCGTCCCTGGGCTGCCACGAAAACGGCCGGTCGTTATCGATCGGTGCACGCCAGAGACGTGGCTCGATGGTGAACTCACCAAACAAGGCCCGAAGCTCGCGCTCCAACACCTCTCCGCTCAGCTTCTCATCGGCTTCACCTACAGTGACCCCGTCCGAGACCCCAGCCGCCTTCGCTGCCGGTCGATGAACGACGGCGGCACTCTTGGCAATCTCACGCCCATCCGGATCGCTGACCACCACTGCCAAACTCACGATGGCAGTGCCTACGGCGAGCGCAGCAGCGATCCCTTCCGGGAGGGCCACCTCCAGCGCATCTCCGGCGACCACAGGCGGCAGGGAGGTGACGGCTCTGACCTGGCAGACGCCGTCGTACTCTGCCTGCCAGCTCAGCAGAAAACCGCCTAAATCAAGAACCTCGTGACGGTTGTGCACCCGAATGGTTCCGGCGCTCGCCTCGGCAAGCTCCAGCCGCACCGGCGAGAAGACCGCCTTGACATCCGCCAGGGCGGGCGATGGCGTGCGGTCTGGGAATAGGAGTCCGTCAGCAACGAAGTTGGCGTCATGGCGTTGCTCGCCGAAGTCGCCGCCGTAGAGCCAGCGGCCGTCTCCGGTGTCGATGCACATGTCGATCCATTCCCAGATGAAACCGCCCTGGCATCGCGGATACCGCTCGAAGAGCTCGGCGTATTCGCTCAGGCCCCCCGGGCCCAAGCCCATGGCGTGGGCGTACTCAACCATGACGAAGGGCAGCTGCCGGCGCCGGGCATCGGCCTCGGGATCCGCGTAGGCTTCCTCGCGGTGTTCACCAATGGCCGCCACTTTGAGGTGAGGGGTGTACATGAGCGAATACACGTCAACGTGCTTGGAGGACTTGTCCCCCTCATAGATCCGTAGCCGTGAGTCATCCCGGCTCCCGGTCCATTCCAGCATGGCGTCCGTTGCCGGGCCCTGGCCAGATTCGTTCCCGGCGGACCACATGATGATGCTGGGATGGTTTTTATCCCGCTCCACCATCCGTTTCATGCGGTCAACCAGCGGCTCCACCCATTCGGGCGCCAACACAGGGTTCTCCGGTGTCGAGGTGTGCTCATCAACCAGGTAACCGTGCGTTTCGAGGTCGCACTCATCGATGACATAGAGACCGGCCTCATCGCACAGCGCCAGGAAATGGGGTTGGGGCGGATAGTGGGCCGTCCTGACCGCATTGAAGTTATTTGATTTCATGAGGCTGACATCGGCGGCCATGGTGGCAGCATCTATTGCCCGTCCGGTCCGCACGTCCCATTCGTGGCGGTTGACGCCACGGAAGAGTACAGGGTTGTCGTTGACCCTGATCTGACCGTCGCGTACTTGGACGCGGCGGAAGCCCAGGCGCACGGCAATGCTCTCGCCGGCGCTGCGCAACGTCCCGGCGTAGAGCCTGGGCCGCTCTGAGCTCCACGGTTCCACAGACCCGCAATCGATGCCGAATTTTTCTCCGGGCGGCAGTTGCGTGGCGATTCCGAGCTCGGGAATCTCCAAAACCGCAGCTGTCGAGTCAAGTTCGACGGCGATGTGCCCGGCTCCCGTGGCAGGGTCGAAGTCGGCATTGAGCCAGAAATCGTTGATGCTGCCATCCGGGCGATGCAGCAGTGTGACGGGGCGGAAGATTCCGCTGAGCCACCACATGTCTTGGTCTTCCACATAGCTGCCTGCGGACCATTGGTGGACCCGGACTACCAGTTCGTGACTAACTCCTGGCTCGAGGAGATCGGTGACATCAAACTCCACCGGCAGCCGTGAGCCTGCCGTGACACCGATGTGGCTCCCGTCCAGGCTCACGCGGGCGCAGGAATCCACGCCGTCGAATCGCAGGAGGATTCGCCCACCTTGCCAGGACTCGGGGACCGTGATGGGGCGCCGGTATTCGCCGGTGGGGTTCTCCTCGGGTACATGGGGCAGATCCATCGGGAACGGGTACACCACATTGGTGTATTGAGGGTGCCCAAATCCTTGCAGCTGCCCGTGGCCCGGCACTGTAATGGCCGACGGCGCAAACTCCGTCAGGTCGCTGCCGTCGGCACGGTGTCCAAAACGGAAATCCCACTGCCCGCTCAAGTCCAGGCTGGCCGCCGTCGTAAGTTCCGGATCGACCCAACTTCGTGGCGCAACGGCCCCTGCGGGGACCTGCGTTGATTCCCAGTACGGTTCAGCCATTAGTGCTGCGCTCCAAGCCATGGCCGGCCGGCCGCCGGCGTGATGGCCAGGGTGAAGGCAAAACGCGTCTGGAAACGGGGCAGCCTCACCTGAATGCCACCGTCAGCCGCGCGCCAGTGCGGCACTTCTTCAACACCGAGAATTTCCACACGTTCCACCGCCCCGGCCGTGGCAATGTACACCTCTTGCTCCTGGACCTCGGTGGCCTCCCCGATCAGGCCGATCGCGTTAACCATGGTCCCGGTACTCGTGTACCGCCACTCGATACCTGAGGCAGGGGCAGCACAGAGCAGCTTCTCCCCCGGCTCAGTGGCGTAAATGGCTGCTGAGTTGATGTCCATCCAGTCGCCCACCTCGGCCAGGCCTGCCACGATGTGCTTGGACAGAGCCCCGGTAGCATCGGGCCCAATGCCGAGCAGATAGTTCCCGCCGCGGCTCACAATGGAGACCAGCGTGCGGATAATCTCGTGGGTGGGCCGGACCTGTTCATCCACCGTCATGCTGCACCACGACGGCGTCATGGTGATGCAGGATTCCCAAGGATAATCCAGGGTTTCATCCGGCATTTCTTGCTCCGGAGTCCGGTAGTTTTCGTTGGCCGTATGCACTTCGCGGTCAACCACCAAAATGGAGGGTTGCCGGCGTCGGGCATTCTCTGCGATCTCATCCATGCGGAGGGGCTCAGCAGGTTCAGCGACCCAGCCGGCATCCAGCCACAGGACATTGATGTCGCCGTAGTTGCTCAGCAACTCATCGATTTGCTGGTGGGTGAACTCCACGAAACGTTCCCATTTCTCCGGGTTCGCCGCCAGTTCATAGTTATGGAAGCGGTCCGTCACAGGGCGGCTGGAATCCCAGTAGTCAGGGTGGGCCCAGTCAGCCTTGGAAAAGTAGACCCCGGTTTCCAGCCCTTCGGTGCGGAAGGCGTCAAAGGTTTCGCGCAGCACATCGCGCTGCAGGGGAACCTCCGGGCTGGTCACCTTGTACTCGGAGTATGCGGTGTCATACATGGAAAAACCGTCATGATGCTTGCTGGTGAAGACCAAATATTTCATGCCCGCCCGGGCACAGGCCGCGGCCCAATCCGGGGCCCGGTAGTCGCGGCCAGCAAACTCTAGACGCAGCTTTTGGTAGTACTCCTGGTAGTCGTCATCGCTGCCCGACCAGTCAGCGGGCGGGTCCATGAAGTCGCCGGCATTTTCACGGCACAGGGACCAACTGCCGCCCTGATTAATGGTGGCATAGAGCCCCCAG
>JBAUMA010000312.1:0-15637 GCA_049578485.1 Specibacter sp. | reverse complement strand
TCCTTGACGTGTCCGGACCGGGTCGCAACTCCTCCTCCGATCAGCCCACGGCTGGCGCCGTTGCGGGCAGCGCGCCCGCCGGATCGGTGGTGCTGGGCCTGATCGACGTGCCGGAAAGGCAGTCCCTTGAGACTCTTGCATGGAACCCCGAACGGCATTCGCACATCGGCTGCGTTGGGCCCCGCACGGGCGCCTCCGCCGCCGTCGCCCTCATTGCAGGACAACTCACGGCCGCCAACGATCGAAACACCGGGCAACCATGCTTCCTGTACTTGCTGGACGGTGACGGTACTTTGGAGCCTTTGTCATCGAGCCCTTGGGTGGGCGGCCACGTCACACCCCAAAAGCCGCGCACGGCAGCACGCCTTTTAGTGCGGCTGCAGGAGGATGACGGTGCCAGGGAAGCAGCAATCGCGGTACTGGTCAGCGACTGGGGGCAGTGGGTCTCCGCCCTGCGTGCGAGTCCCTGGCCGTGGGCTGAGGACTTGATGGCAAGCCTGGTGCGCACCAGCCGGCCAAAACTGACTGTTGTCCTGGGCGGCGATCGCGAACTTCTCACGGCTCCCTTCATGCCCGCCATCCCGAACCGGATTTTCCTGCCCTGCGGTGCCAGCGCGGAATCGCGGCTCGTTTGGCCGCGCATTCCCGAGATTCCGGCCGTGCCGGGCCGGGCCGCATTATTTGGTCCGATGAATTCGGCTGCCTCCGGCGGGCCCGCGGACACCACTCACATCGCCCAGCTGGGAACCACGTGCGCCGGCGCCGCGCACGCCGGGTCCAACTGCGTCACGCCACCGCCTTTGACGGTGCTGGACTTGCCCGATTTCCTGAGCCTCGCCCAGGTCCGGACGGCCATTCGACAGGTGGGGTCAACCGTGGCGGAACCCCGAACCATCGTTCTCGGACTGGGCGGAGATGGCAGCGACCCGATCCATTTGACGGTGCAGCCCGGAACCGTAGTGCCGATACTGGGCGGTCCCGGGGCCGGAAAATCCACATTCCTCCGTGCCGTGCAGCTGCTCAATGCCGCCACGGATGAGGCCGGCGCAAAGATGCTGTGTGTGGACGACGCCATGTCCCTGGACCATGGGGAGTCGCTACGGATTTCCCAGGCGTTGAGTGCAGGCGCCGTAGTACTGGCCGCCATCCCCAACCACCTGCCGTCGTTGTCAAGGTTGCCCCTGGAATGGGGCCTGCGCGGTGCCGAGCAGGGAGTCGTCATCAGGCCTCACCGGGCACACGATGGTGAATTCTTTGGCATCAGGCTGGACACGGCCGGCTCGGAGCCCGCGGGCCGTGCCGTGCTCATCAACCAGGGCCGCTGTGAGTGGTTTCAGTTTCCCAACGACGACGGGGACGACACGTGACGGGCCTGTCGCGTGGGGGCCGGGGCGCCCGATGGGTTAAAGGACGGGCTGGTCTCCGCCGGTTCGTTGCGAAAACGTCACAACCCTGGGCGTGAACAAGTAGTACATGGCCGCTAGCGGTGGCAGCAGGAGCAACAAACCGATCAAGGTGTCGCCACCGAGCAATTCCGGAACGGAGATGGCCACCATCAACAGTTGCCAGACAAAGGCCGCTGAGCGTGTCCACCGGTACCCCTTGAAGGCATTGACGGCAACGGCGGCCAGGCCCGCGGACAAGGCAAAGACCAGGACAATCAAGAAGATGGCGCTGGCCATGGACAGCGGCGCCTGAGTGAACAGGCCAATGGTGAACCACACACCGGCACCCGCCATCCCCAAGGACTCCAACGCCACCACCGCCGCGATGACGTAGACACCTGGCGGCCGCGACGTGCTTGGTTGGGCGGCCGAATGCGATGCTGCATCACCAGGTTCCGGGGCGGGGCTGTCTGTGGGGTTCTTGGGAGGTCTTGACACAAGTGCACCCTACCGGAGATAGTCAGGGAACGGCCAAGGGCGCGGCGACCGCTGTGACGCATCGCTCACGGTAGAACATCAACTTTGATTCACAAACCCTTGTTTACGAAGAGTTAACATGACAGGCTTAACTCAATGACCTAAAGGGGCCGAGCAAGGCCCTTTTCTTATGTGGCCGAACGTGAAATTTTTCACAAACAGCCTCCCGTTCTAAAAGGAGTGAGTGATCAGCATGGACTGGCGTAGTCGCGCAGCCTGCCTCGACAAGGACCCGGAATTGTTCTTCCCAGTGGGAAACACCGGCCCGGCCTTGTTGCAGATCGAGGAAGCAAAGAGCGTGTGCCGTCGTTGCCAAGTGGTTGACACCTGCTTGAAGTGGGCCATCGAATCCGGCCAGGACGCCGGAGTCTGGGGTGGCTTGAGCGAAGACGAGCGCCGTGCCATGAAGCGCCGCGCCGCCCGCGCCCGTCGCGCGAGCTAGACTCCAACAACTGACCCGCATTAGTGGTTGAAAATCGCGTGAAAACGTTGATTTTTGAACCACTAATGCGGGTCAGTTGTTTAATGCGCGCGCTGGATGCGTGAAGTTCCTAGGACGCCGCCGCAAGGATCGGCCCATTAATCAGTTCGCGGCTGTAAAGAACCCGAGCGTTGTTTTCCACGATGAGCTCATTGGCGATTTCATTGCCGGTGCGCTTGTCCCGGACAGCGCGGTAAACCTTGTTGCGCCGATACACCTGGCCGGAATCCTCCTGGAAGTGCGCGTCGCGCTCCTTCAGGTGGTATTTCACCTCCAACGGCTCGGCCGCACGCAATTCCCCCTTCAGGTGCTCATCGGTGAGGGATATCCGGAACTGGAACGTATTTTGGGTGGGGTTGTGCACCCGGTAGTCCAAATAGTTGTACACAATGGACGTGCCTGTTCCGAACGGTATTTGCCGGTTGAAGTCCGGAAAGAGATCGATCTCCCCGTGGTGGTGGTGTTCGACAATCTCCAACGGGCTGTGGAGCACCATCCAGTGCAGCAGGTTCGTGAATTGGCACAAGCCCCCGCCAATGCCTGCGGCGGGCCCATTGTGGCTGATGGTCAGCCCCGTCTTGTAACCCTTCTTTTCGGAGCAGTGGCCCACCAACTTCCAGAAGGAAAATGTCTCCCCCGGTCGGATCAACACGCCGTCGATGTGTGGTGCGGCCAGCCCAAGACTCACGGCCTTGTTTTCCTGCAGGGCCAAGTCTACGTCGCCCAGCTTGCGCCGAATCAGGGAATTGTGCCGGTACACGCTGACGGGCAGATCCCCCGTCTCACGCGTCCGGGCAAAGACGGCCGGCGATCTAAGGTCGCGCAGCTTCCGCTGTACTATTTGCCGTTTGACGGCGATGGCGTACGTCAACGGTGAAATTTCCCCAAATAATTTCCGAGCCACTGTACTTATTTCCCCCAAATGCATCCGTGATGCGGCCGCACCGCCGAGAATTCAGCCGGCGCGACCGTTCGATGCGAGCAAGGCTATAGCCAATGGCGCCCAAAACTGAACTTGCCACGGAATTGTTGCGTGCGCGTGGCCCCAAGCCCGACCCCCGGGAGGTTGGTCCCACAGGGCCCGAGGGCCCCGCCCCGAACTCGCGAGGCGTGGGCGGGTCCGGGGTCAGTGCCGGCGAATGAGGGCCATCTCCAGCTTGACGACGGTGCCGCCGCCGTCACGGGGCATCCATTCGATGGTGCCGCCCAATTCGCTCGTCACCAAGGTCCGCACAATTTGAAGCCCCAGTCCCTCGGCAATGTGCCCCGACGGCAGCCCGACGCCGTCGTCGGCGATCATGACCGTGAGGGCATCGTCGCCGGCGCCGTTCTTGTGCCGGTCGGCGGCCAGCCAGACGGTGCCTTCACGGTCCTGCAATCCGTGTTCGACGGCGTTCGTGACCAATTCGTTGATCACAAGGGCCAGCGGCGTGGCAAAGTCGCTGGGGAGTTCGCCAAAGGCGCCTTTCTTCTCGGTGTGCACGCGCTGGGACGGAGACGCGACTTCCGCGGACAGCCGGAACTGCCGGTCGATCAGCTCGTCAAAGTCAACGCTTTGGGCCAGCCCCTGGGACAGGGTTTCGTGGACCAGCGCAATGGTCGAGACGCGTCGCATGGCCTGCTCCAGGCCCTGCTTGCCTTCCTCACTGTGCATACGCCGGGACTGCATGCGCAACAGCGCGGCCACCGTCTGCAGGTTGTTCTTCACCCGGTGGTGGATCTCCCGGATGGTGGCGTCCTTGGTGACAAGTTCCTGCTCGCGGCGACGCAGCTCGGAGACGTCGCGGCACAGCACCAGGGCGCCGAAGCGTTCGGTGCCGTCCCGCAACGGGATGGCGCGCAGTGAAAGGCTCACCCCGCGTGATTCAATTTCGGTGCGCCACGGCATCCGCCCCGTAACCACCAGGGGAAGGGTTTCATCCACCATGCGGCGGTCCTTGAGGAGCCCGGTGGTGACCTCGGCAAGGGACCGCCCTTCCAGGGACTCACCATCACCCAGACGGCGGAACGCGGACACCCCGTTGGGACTGGCGTACTGGACGATGCCGTCCACGTCCAGGCGCAGCAGTCCGTCACCAACACGGGGGGCACCCCGCCGGGATCCTGTGGGCGAGGCAAAGTCGGGCCACAGCCCCAGCGTACCCATCTTGAGCAGGTCGTAGGCGCATTGGCGGTAAGTCAGTTCCAGCCGCGAGGGCATGCGGGAGCTGGAAAGGTCCATGTGGGTGGTGATCACGGCCAGGGTGCGCCCATTGCGAACCATGGGGATGGCTTCGACCCGCATGGCCAAATCGGAGTTCCAAATGTTGGTGTCATTGGAACGCTCAATGTTTTGGCTCCGCCAGGCCGAGCTGACTAGGGGTTGGAGGTCCTCCTGGATCGCCTCGCCCACAAAGTCCGCATGGAACATCGTGTGGCTGGTGGAAGGGCGCACGTGCGCTAGCGCCACGTACCCCTTTTCCGGGTGCGGGAACCAGAGTGCCAGGTCGGCGAAGGAAAGGTCGGCAATCAGCTGCCAGTCCCCCACCAGTAGGTGCAACCATTCGGCGTCACCTGGCCCAAAATCAGCGCCTTCCCTGATCATGTCGGCGAAGATGGCCACAATGGCTCCTTAATTGGTGGGTGGCGGCGCCCGGCACATCAGTGCTGCCAGGCGCCGCCCACAAGAAATTCCTAGCGGCGAACGATCGAACGCAAGAGCCTCAATGCTACCGACAATGACGCCATGTCGTCTCGTTCAAGCTCGTTGACCTCAGCAAACATCTTGTTGGCCCGGGTCAGCTGTTCCTTGTTCTGCCCTTCCCAAGCCTCGATGCGCGCCATGGTGGCCGCGCCGTTCTCGGTGCTGTGCATGACGTTGCGGGTCATGTCCGCCGTGGTGGCGTACAGGTCATCACGCAGCGCCGCACGTGCCAACGCCTGCCACCTGTCGTTGCGCGGCAGTGCGGTAATCCGCTCCAGCAGGGCATCGACGCCATAGCGGTTGTAAAGCGCGTAGTAGACGCTGGCCACCTGCTCCACGGGTTCCTCAACGGAGGAGCTGACCTTGGCAACATCGAGCAGCGGGAACGTCTCAAACAGCTCTGCCCACTGCCGGCCCAGGGCATCCGGCATGTCAAAGGCCTTCGCCTGGTCGTACCAGGCCTGGACGCGGTCGGCGTCCTCGCCCTGGAAGAACTCGTCCATGCGCGGACCCAGCTCCGACATCACCGGCTTGAACTGGCCAATGACTTCGGCGATGGTGCGCTGGCCGGTGCCTTCATTGACCAGCCAACGCAAGGCCCGGTCCAGGAGCCGGCGCATGTCCAGCTGCACGGTGCACCACTGCTCCGTGGGGAACGACGGCGGCAGCTCCCGCAAGGCCGTGGTCATGGACTGGAAGTCGAAGATCTCATGCAGGGCGACAAACGCCTTGGCGATCGTCGTCTCGTCGGCGGAGGACTCCTCCATGGCCCGGAAGGCAAAGGTGATCCCGCCCAGGTTGACGATGTCGTTGGCCACCACCGTCGCGATGATTTCGCGGCGCAGCGGGTGGGTGTCGAGCTCGGCGTCAAAGCGTTCGGCAACCTGGGCCGGGAAGTACCGGCGCAGGGTCGACTTGAACCAGGGATCGTCGGCCAGGCTGCCGGCCCCGAGGGCCGTGGCCAGTTCCATCTTGGCGTAGGCGGCCAGCACGGCCAGCTCCGGGGAGGTGAGCCCTTGCCCGCTTTGCAGGCGTTCGCGCAGTTCGGCGTTGCTGGGCAGCGCCTCGATCTCCCTGTCCAGGTCCCCGTGTTCCTCGAGCCAGTTCATGAACCGCTCGTAGCTCGGGCTCCACTCGACCACGCGTTGGCGGTCGTTGAGCAGCAGCACGTTTTGGTCGATGTTGTCTTCAAGGACCAGGTGCCCGATTTCATCCGTCATGGACATCAGGAACCCGGTGCGCTCGGTCGGGCTGAGCTTGCCGGCGGCGACCATGCGGTCAACGAAGATCTTGATGTTCACTTCATGGTCGGAGCAGTCCACACCCGCTGAGTTGTC
Source organism: Specibacter sp. (assembly GCA_049578485.1). GTDB lineage: Bacteria > Actinomycetota > Actinomycetes > Actinomycetales > Micrococcaceae > Specibacter. Next base: position 9,214 of record JBAUMA010000312.1, on the reverse strand, counting down.
GATGGCATCGGTGTTGAGGATGACGCCGTGCAGGGCCGCCTCGACACGTCCCCGCTGGGTCATGCCCAAGTTTCCGCCTTCGCCAATGACCTTGACCCGCAAGTCCCTGCCGTCCACGCGGATTCCGTCATTGGCTTTGTCGCCAACTTCGGCGTTGGTCTCGGCGCTGGACTTGATGTAGGTGCCGATACCGCCGTTGTAGAGCAGGTCGGTGGGTGCCAACAGCACGGCGCGGAGCAGTTCGGGCGGGCTGAGCTTGACGGTGCCTTCGGGCAGTCCCAGGGCAACCCGGACCTGTTCGGTGATCGGGATCGATTTCAGCGTGCGTGAGTACACGCCGCCGCCTTCGCTGATCAGTTCCTTGTTGTAGTCCTGCCAGGACGACCTCGGCAAATCGTACAGGCGCTGGCGCTCGTCGAAGGAGGAACCGGCGTCGGGGTTCGGGTCAAGGAAGATGTCACGGTGATCAAAGGCGGCCACTAGACGCGCGTGGCGGGTGCGCAGGAGTCCGTTGCCGAACACGTCACCGGACATGTCCCCCACGCCTACGACGGTGAACTCCTCGGTCTGCGTGTCGACGTCGAACTCGCTAAAGTGCCGCTTGACGGACTCCCAGGCGCCGCGGGCGGTGATGCCCATTTCCTTGTGGTCGTAGCCCACGGAGCCGCCGGAGGCGAAGGCGTCGCCGAGCCAGAACCCGTATTCGGCGGAGATCGCGTTGGCGGTGTCGGAGAACGAGGCGGTGCCCTTGTCGGCTGCCACCACCAGGTAGGTGTCGTCGGAATCGTGGCGGACCACATTTTCCGGCGGCACCACCACTTCGCCGCCGTCGGTGGCTACCAGGTTGTCGGTGAGATCGAGCAGGCCGCGAATGAAGGTCTTGTACGCTTCCTTGCCCTCGACCATCCATGCGGCACGGTCAACAGCGGGGTTGGGCAACTGCTTGGCGAAGAACCCGCCCTTGGCGCCCGTGGGCACGATGACGGCGTTCTTGACGGTCTGCGCCTTCACCAGGCCCAGGACCTCGGTGCGGAAGTCCTCGCGTCGGTCGGACCAGCGCAGCCCACCTCGGGCCACCTTGCCAAAGCGCAGGTGCACGCCCTCGACGCGGGGCGAGTACACCCAAATTTCAAACATGGGACGCGGGAACGGCAGCCCGTTGATCTTGGCCGGGTCAAATTTCATGCTCAGGTAGTCGCGGCCGCGGTAATAGTTGGTTCGCAGTGTGGCTTCGAGCAGATTGGCGATGGTACGCAGGATCCTGTCCGCGTCCAGGGTGGGCACGCTTTCCAGGGCCGCGTTGAGCCGCTCGCGCACCTCATCGAGGCGTTGGCCGCGGGTGGCTTCCTCACCCTGCGGATCAAAGCGGGCTTCAAACAATTCCACCAGGGTCCGGGTGACCGTGACGTTGTGCAGCAGCGTGGTCGCGATGAAGCCGTAGGAGTTGGTGTTTCCCATTTGGCGCAGGTATTTGGCGTAAGAACGCAGGATGACGATTTGGCGCCAGTCCATGCCCTCGGTCAGCACCAGCCGGTCGAAGGGGTCCGATTCGCTGGCACCGGTGGTGGCTGCACCGAAGGCATCGGTGAGCAGGGAGGCCGTGGCGAGGGGGTCAACGCCAGCCGGGTACTTCAGGCCGAGGTCATACAGGAAGAAGTCGCGCTTGTCCGCCGTCGCAATTTCGAAGGGGCGCTCGTCAATGACTTCAATGCCCAGGTTGTGGAAATAGGGCAGGATCTTGCTCAGGCTTTGCGGGTGGGCCATGTACAGCTTGACGCGCGCGTCCTCCTGCTGCGCGTCGGCGGCGGAAGAGGGCCGGTAGACGAACATGCCCGGGGCACACTTGTCCGGGCCAATGCCCTCGGCCGCGGCTGCCTTGTACGAGGTGTCGAACTGCTCGAACCGGCTGATGTCCTCCAGCGCGTCCTCGACCTCAAAATCCACGCGGTAACTGGCCGGGAAGGCCTCGGACCATTTGCCGGCCAGATGGTTGGCCTTTTCCAGGGGCAGCGATTCACGCAGGGCCTGGGCGATGCCTTCGGGCCAGGAACGGGCCGCCATCACCAGGCGTTGTTCCAGTTCGGCAGCCTGCAGGTCCGCAGGAACGAGATAGTCCTTGGGCAGGCGGATCCGGAAGAACAACCGGGCCAGTGCCGATTCGCTCATCTTGGCTTCAAAGTCGATGGACACGGCGTTGAACGTGCGCGTCAGTTCGTCCTCGATGCGGCGGCGCACGGCCGTGGTGTAGCGGTCGCGCGGAATGTAGATCAGGGCGGACATGAAGCGCCCGTAGATGTCCGGGCGAAGGAACAACCTGGTGCGGCGGCGTTCGGCCAGGCGCAGGATGCCGTCCGCCGTGTCGATGAGGTCGTCGATTTCAATCTGGAACAACTCATCGCGCGGGTAGGTTTCCAGCACGGCAAACAGGTCCTTGCCGGAGTGTGAATCCGGGGGGAAGCCAAAGTGGCGCAAAACGGCGTCGACCTTTTCGCGTACAACCGGGATGTTGCGCACGGAACCGGTGTAGACGGCGGAGGCAAACAGGCCGATGAAGCGCTGTTCGCCGTTGACGTTGCCCTGTGAATCAAAGGATTTGATGCCGATGTAGTCCAGGTAGGCGGCACGGTGCACGGTGGAGCGCGAGTTGGCCTTGGTGATGACCAGGACTCGTTTCTCGCGGGCCTTGCGCTGGCCAATGGTGGTCAGATGCTGGACGGTGGGGTGGCTGGAGCCGTCCCGCAGTAGGCCCAGGCCGCTGCCTTCACGGTTGACCAGCACGTCTTCGCCGTCCTTCTTGACGAGGTCGTATTCGCGGTAGCCGAGAAACGTGAAATTGCCGGCGTCCATCCAGTGCAGGAGGTCTTCGGCCTCGCGGATGTCGGTGATCGACTCCCCCGCCAACTCGGTGGCAAGCACTTCGGCGCGACTCAGGGCCTTCTCACGCATGGCGGGCCAATCCTCGACGGCAGCACGCACGTTCCCGAGGACCTGCACAAGCCCGGCGGCGAGGGCATCCTTGGCGGCGTCGTCAATCTTGGCGATTTCGACGACGATCCAGGATTCCAGGTGCGTGGCGTTGTCACCGGCGGCGATCAGGTGCGCGATACTCGGCATGGTGGAGGTGTCACCGCTGGCGACTCCGGCGTGTGAGGGGACCTTGTTGATTCCTGCCAGGGCGTGCGTGGCGCGGTCACGCGAAACAACAAACATGGGGTGGGTGACCAGGCGAATGGCCACCTTCTGGTGGACCAGCTCGGCGCTGACCGAATCGACCAGGAACGGCATGTCGTCCGTGACTATGTAAACCACGCTTGCGTCACGCTCATCCAGGACCTTGACCTTGACCGTACCGGGCATCCGCCGCTCGGCGAGGGCGCGGTGCGCCAAAGCTCGAGCGTTCAGGACCGCAGGATCGTACGCGGCGGCATCTTCGGCGGACAGCTGGGCGTAGTAGTCAGTGATCAGCACCCTGTCACCGGCGCTCAATTCCGTGGGAAGTTGCTCCGCTGAATTTGATTCCATTGAATTTTGCTCCGCAGGGTTGCGCACAGGGTCGGTCGTGGGTGAGTTGGACGACATAAAACAAACGCCTCCGTCAAAAGTTGAAAGACCGCTTCTTTGCGGCCTCAATGAGAGCCTAGCCCGGATTTCAGGCCCTTGCAGTGGCGTTTGTTACAGCAGAATTTTGATTTCGCTGGACAGGTGCACAACAGAGTTCCACGATGGCCCGGCGCAGGAGAGAATCGGGGGCAATTTCCTGCAACAGCCTTCCTTCCAGCAACGCCCTGTCCGTGAGGTCCCCATCCCAGGGCAGGTAGTGGCCGATGGCCTGCGAGGGGCCAAAGCGCTCCCATGCCTGTTCGAGGGCCTTCTCGGGCGTTCCGCCCACTGCCTTCCTTCGCACCTTGTTCAGGACGATCCTCAAGTCCGCGCCGGCACAGGACTCCGGCAGTTCCGCCAGCGCACGGATGAGCCGCGGAATCCCGATGGTGTCGCTGCCGCCGACGGCGTAGACTACATCCGCCAGTCCCAATGCGCTCAAGGTGGCGGCATTGCGGCGCGGGGCGATCGTGTCGTAGCTGAGTTCCTCGTCGCTTTCCAGGCTGAAACCGCAGTCAATGACCACGACGTCCGCCAGCTCGCGTGCCGCGTTCACGACCCTCTCGACGGCGGCCGCGCGAAGCTCCGGCCACCTGTCGGAGCGGGTCAGGCCCGTCAGCAGTGAGAAGGTGCCTCCGGCAAAGACCACCTCCGTGGAGATGCGGGCCAGCTCGGCCGCCGTCAGCAGGCCTTGATCCGCCACCCGGCAGGCTTGGGCGAAGGAAGCTGATTCGTCCAGCAACCCCAAGGTTGCCGCGATGCTGGCCCCGTAGCTGTCGGCGTCGATGAGCATCACCGTGCGACCCGCGGTGGCAAGTTCCGCGGCAAGGTTAACGGCCACCGTGGTTCGGCCGGGAGAGCCCACAGGCCCCCACACGGCCATGGTCAGTTGCGGCGCACCGTCCTCCGGGGCGGCTGCCGCGCCGGGCCGAGCCGGGTGGGGGCGTCTGTGGATGCCTGGCCGCCACGAACGCACCCGGGGGCGCGGCCTTGCTGCCAATCCGGGCACGTCCGTATCGGCGTGCTGCCCCGTTGCCAGGCCCGAGCCCGGACGCACCTGGACGCCGGTGCACTCTTCCCCCGGCTCTTCAGCGGCGACCTCGCCCGTGTCCTCGGAACCGGCAGGGCGCACCCCGGCGGGTCCCTTGACCGGTTCGAATCCGTTGGGCATTTCGGGCGCGGCGTCGCTTGCTGACGCGGCACGCTTACGCAGCCGCGGCCACCAATGAGTCGCCTCGGCACCGTCGGCACCGGCTGAAGCCCCTTGGCCGGTGGCTGTTTCATGGTCCGCCGGGTCCGCATCAGGCTCCGGAACTGCTGGCATAAGGGGGCCGGCGTCGAATACGCCATGGACTCCGGGGCTCTCAGTGGGGACGGCGAATCCGGCCGGGTTCGGGAACTTGCGCGCATTGACGGCCGCCAGAACTGCTTCGGCAAGTGCATCGGGCGTGGCGGTGCCAGCCACCGGGAATGCTCCTATGCCGCGCAGCCTGGCGATTTCGGCGGGCGTGGCAGCAACTGCCACGACTGCGACGCCGACAGCAGTGAGGCGGTCCACCAGCGTGGCCGTCAGCTCGTCCGCCTGCCCCGCCACCAGCGCCACCCGGGCCAGACCGCTTTGGCACGCCGCGAGCAATTCGGCCAGTTCCGGGCAGCGCCGCACAACACTGACCCCGCCACTGCGCCGCTCCAGCTCGTCCACGGCATGCCCGGGCGTGTCACCCACGGCCACAACCGTCACCGGGTTCATTGCGCTGCGCCCGGGTTCCACACCACCGACACCTTGGCCTTGTTGGCCACGGCGCCGAGGAACTTTGGCATTTGAGTGTCCGTCACCAGCACCATCAGCTGTGTGTTCTTGGTGGAACCCAGACCGGAGGAGGATGCATTCATGGCGGCAACTTCCGCGCCGGGAAGCATGAGCACGGGCTCCTTGTAGCCGTTGCGTTCATCCGGCAGGGCGACCCACACATCCACGTGCGAGCCTACAACCACCTCCTTGGGCAGTGGTTCCCCGACCGTCACGGAGGCGGGTTTCCTGTCCAGGGCGTCGGTGCGGCCAATACTGGTGAGCGAAACCAGTTCCCCCTTGGGAACCATGCGGACAGCCACGGCATGGGCCGGGAGCGGGTTGGCCGGTGCCAGATACTTGGCGTCAACGTCCCCAAGCCGCACCTGGACGATGTCGAAGGAATCGGCCGTAAGGGGCTGGCCGACCACCAGCGAATCCCGGGCAACGTAGGCGGGCGCCGTTTTGTCCGCACCACCCACCAACGCCACCACGGACGCCACCGAGGCCAGCACCAGTAATATTCCAACGAACAGCCGGGGGTCCTTCCACGACGGTTTGGCCAGCCGTGGCGCCTGTGCCTGCGCGTCCATGCCCATGGATCCTCCCACCTGGTCCACCGCGACTGGCTCGTCCCCAAACGCAGTGCCGTCAACGGAAATGCCGACGCATCCCCACGGCGTGGACCGCATTGCCCTCTGTTCTACCGTCAATTGGGTGGGGTTGAAAGCCCTGTTCGGCATATTTCCTCAAATCTGTGGAAAACACAGTCGGCAGGGCGCGCCTTGCACACCGGCAGTCAAACAGTGGATAAACGTCCCACAACATGGCAAACGGGAGGATACTTGAGCTATGCCTAGATTCCTGACGCTGGCCGATGTGGCCGAACAACTGCAAATCTCAGCAGCCGCGTGCTATGGGCTGGTGCACAGCGGCGAACTCCCCGCATTTCAAATCGGTGGACGCGGGCAGTGGCGTGTTGACGCAGTGAAGTTTGAACAGTTCATCGAGGACCGCCATGCCGCGGCCCGGACCATGCTTGCCGCAGGCAACTCCCCCGCGGACCCCGTGCACGGCCCGGAGCACTAGAGCTCGTTGTCGGCAGCCGACATCACGGAAAGCACCGCGTGCAACGGCACCACCAGGCTGCCCCGACGGTTCTCCCGGTCCCGGGCCACGCCGTCGGCCACCTGTGTAACCGCCACGAAATCGGCTCCCACCTGGTCCAACACCCCGCGCATCCTTGCCGGCTGGGGCGAGTCGAGCTCCAGCACCACCACGGCCCGGTTGCGCGCCAAAACCCGAAGCGCAGACGGCAGGGAATAACGAAGCTGCCCTTGTAGAGGCACCCGCGCCGCACCAATTCCCCGCACCCGCTGCAGCTTCGCCATCGGCAACACCATGGATCGCCCGCCCTCGCCGAGCAGCAGCCAGTGCTCCTCGACCCGCAGCACCACCCCGTGGTGGGCGACGCCGTTGCTCAGCACGGCGGTAATGTCCCCTCCCAGGGCGCCCCGGACGGCATCGGCAAGGGTGGCCTGTGAGGACTCCACCCGGGCCAGCTCGTTGATCTCGCGTTCCAGGTCCTGCTGGTTTGCCGCATGCCATTGCGCGTCCAGGTCCCCAAACAATGCATCCCATCGCATCCCGCCACGGTAGGCCCAGCGGGGCGGGATCGTCAACGGAGCCATTTCATCCACAGGTGCCGGGCAGGGTCTGGACAAGATACGTCAATGAGTTCAAAATTAGCCTTAGGACATCTAAACAGAACAAAGGATGTCAAAGAAGCGCTAATGAGAGGTGACGCCATGAAACGAGAGACGGCAGCGGACGCAGCCATGGCGGCGGCCGTTCTTTGCCTGGGCGCGTCCCTGGTCTTCGCCGGGACGTCCTTGTTGCGTCACCGGTTTTCCGGCGACTCCCACGCCGGCCCCCTCTCCTTGGATGAGCTGCTGGGCGCCGCGGCCGCCGGGGTGGGGGGAGCCGTGGCGTTATGGTGGCTGCTGGCGTTGCTGTTCGCCTGCATCTCCGCCGTGGCCCAGGCGCAGGGCCTGGACGGCTTGGCGCGGGCGACTGCCGCATGGTCCCCGGCCTTCATGCGTCGCCTGGTCGCCGTGGTGTTGGGGCTGAACTTGCTCTCGGCGCCCCTGGCCATGGCGTCAACGGAATCGGCCGGATCGACAGTCCCGGAAGGGCATGCATCCACGGTGGCCACGGCCCAGCTGGCGTCGGGGCGGGCGCTGGCTGGCCGCGGCATACAGGGGTCCGCAGCGTTTGCCGGGCCAAACGCCGGCAGCGACACTCGCGGCGATGCCGGGATCAACCCGGCCTGGACACCGCAGGCACCGTCCGTGGACCCTGGTCCGTTGGCACGTCCGGCGACACGTCCGGACGCGGGCGCGACGACGGCGGCGGGACCCGGCCCTGGCGTCGTCGGCCGCGAAGTGGTGGTGCAAACCGGGGACAGTCTGTGGTCCATTGTGGCTTCCTCGCTGGGGCCGCATGCCACGGACGTGGAGGTCGCCGAGGCATGGCCGCAGTGGTACCGCACCAACGTGGACGTCATCGGTGCCGATCCCAATTTCATCTTGCCTGGACAGATCCTGCATTCACCGGCGGGCTAATGGCGGCCGCCGCAGCACCGACCATCCGCACCATTCAAGGGAGAACATCATGAACACCATGGCACTACCCGAATCGGCACCCACTGTGGTCCGGCTTGTTGCCCGGCCCGCACCGGAGATTCGGACCCCGGACTCCGGCGATCAAGGCAACTCCGGGACGGTGATCAAGATGCCCCGGCGCCCCGGCTCCGAAACAGCTCCGTCCCCGGCAGCCGCCCAGGCCGGCACGCCGTCGACGCTGGCGCTTGATCCGCTGGCCAACGAGCGGGCACTGGTGGCGGAAATGTCAAAGAAAATCTCCCAGGCGGTGCTGGAAGTCCTCTGCGGCGCGAGGTCGGTGCAACAGCTGGCGCGGTGGCTGGACACCATGTGCTTCAATGCCCTGACCACGCGTGCCCGCCTGTACGCACAGGCCTGCCAGGAGGAAACCCGGCACAGCAGCGGCGGGGTGGCCGAGGACAATGTGCGCACCCTTCACCACCAACCGATCGTGCATTCGGTTCATGTCAGCCCCGTCATCCCGGGCATTTACGAGACGTCCGTGGTGATCGCGGACAAGACACGGTTCCGGGCCATTGCCATGCGATTCGAGGAGTCCCAGGGCGCCTGGAAGGTGACGGCGCTGCGCATTGGCTGAGTCCGGGAACACGCAAGGGCGGCCCGAAAACGGGCCGCCCTTGCGCACAAGCTACGAGTTACACCGCCGCTGGAGCCGGTGTCAGCGCTTCTTTTTCTTCTTGGTGTTCTTGTTGCCCGTCCGCTTGGCCGACGGCGGCAGGCCGTCCCCGCTGGAGCGTCGCTCGATGTGGGTTTCGGCGTCGCCCTGGGCGTCAGGGGCAGAGAACTGCAACTGGGCCGGCTTGGCCGGGGCTTCCAGGCCAGGCGCCGTGATGCGGGGCGCAACATGGTTGTGTTCGCCGTCGTCGCCGGCTCCGGCCACCCGGTCCATCAGGGCCATGGGGGTGTCATCCACAACGCCGACGGCGGCCTCGGGCGCATTTTCAACCTGGACTTCGAGGTTGAACAGGAATCCGACGCTTTCTTCGCGGATGGCCGCCATCATGGACTGGAACATCTCAAAGCCCTCGCGCTGGTACTCGACCAACGGGTCGCGCTGGGCCATGGCCCGCAGGCCAATGCCTTCCTTGAGGTAGTCCATCTCGTAGAGGTGTTCCTGCCATTTGCGTCCGACGACGGAGAG
>JBAUMA010000311.1:0-8567 GCA_049578485.1 Specibacter sp. | reverse complement strand
TGTTATCCCAGTTCTTGGACTTTTGGATCTTGTTCACGGTCGCGGTGATGAACTTCTGCTCGTCGAGCGGGTCCGAATACGCGGCGTGGCCGTCCTGGGACATTCCGGCCTTCAGGAAAGAGACGGCCGGCATGTTGGAGGTGTTGACCACCTGGGCGAATGTGGAGAGGTCGTACTGGTGGTTTGCCCGTCCGTTGTGGCCAATTTCGGACTGCGACGCCGGTGCCAGGTGGTGCGGGTTGGCGGTCGAAGCGTAGTACTGGAACGGCTCGTGGTGGGGTGAGTAGTCGGTCACGGCGGCGCCGGCAGCGTTGGTGTGGCTGGACAGGCACGACGCCGGGGTGCCCGCGGTTGCGGGGGTCGAGGGCGTGAACCCGCCCTGGAACCAGCCCCAGGAAACGCCTTGGGCGTTGAGCAGGTCGCCGATGTTCTTGCCCTTCATGCCGGCCAGGTTGTTGGTGCTGGTGTGGCTGTTGTTGGAGCAGTCGTCATGGACGGGGTCCGGATCGTTGATGACCGTCCCGACGCCGTTCGCGTCGGGCTGGCGGACGGTGTAGCTTCCCGCTGCGGGCGTGGCCACCGGAACACCGGCCGCTGTGAATTCGCTGGCCCCGTGCGTCTGCCCGGAGACCAGGTTCAGTGCGCCGGGAGTGGAGGGGCCGAGGGTGGTGCTGAAGTGGTTGTCACTCATGGCGTAGTTCTGGGCGTAGTTCCAGATGCCCGTGACGGTGTTGCCGTCGTAGTAGTCCATGGTCAGCCCGGGGCGGCCGAACTGGTTGGTTCCGCAGGAATCCCGGCTGGTGAATTGGACGAATTTGTCCATCAAACCGGCGTTGTAGGCCTTCTGTTCGGAGGTGTAGCCGTGGTCCTGGTCGCAGGTGACCGCCTGCATGGGCGACAATCTTGCCGGTTGGATTGAGTTCGGGTTCTTCGGTGCCAACAGTCCCGCGTTGGCCAGGGTGTTGATGTTTTTCGGCGTGTTCTTCGCTGCCGTGAACCTCGACGCCGGGACCCCCGCGCCTTGCTGGGTTTCTCCGGGGATGTTTGCTGCCTGCGGGTAGGTGGCGAAGTAGTGGTCGAAGGAAACGTTCTCCTGGAAGATCACCACCACGTGTTTGATGGGGGTGGCGGTGTCATGGTGTCCCTCGCCCGCAGAGCCGGGGGCGGCGCCGAGGCTCAGGAAGGATGCGGCCACAAGTGCGGTGGCCAATGTGGCCGCACCTGCAGCCCCCACGGCCCGCTTACGGTTAAAACGCCTGTTGGTGTGAAGCATGGAAGTTTCCAATCGTTCCTGATCTGGTGCCGGACCTGATCACCGGCCTTGTTTTGGCTATTTGACGTCGATGAAGATCGGGTTGGTGAGCGCGGCCATGGGGCCGAGTTTGAGTGTTGTGCCCATGTCGGTGCCGTTGCTGGGTGATCCGTCGGGCATTGGGTGGCGGACCTCGACCCGCACGTAAGCGGCCAGCTGCGGGGTTGTCGCCCAGCGGACGGTACCTTCCCCGGTGGCCGGCAAGGCTGTCTGGCGCATCTGGCCCTCGTCGGTGATCAGGCGCACGACGCCGTTGGGGACGCCTGCAACAGTCGCCGAAACGGTGATGGGAGAATCCGCGGCGGCAATGAGCCGTTCGCCGATGCCGGCGCTGCGGTCACGGGACTCCACCTTGAAATCGAGGGAAACGGTTGCTGATTCGGCGATCCAGCTCCTGCCGTGGCGGATCCCGTCCAGGATGGCGTCACGGGAAAGGGCCTTGGCGTTGACCACGTTGTGGGGGAAGCCGATTACCTGGGGGACGCTGTGGGCGTCGCTGTTGCCCATGGCGGGCAGCCAGCGACCACCGGTTCGCAGGGACTGCGCCAGCATTGAGTCCCAGGTGTTGATGGCGTATTCGTCGTCCGCGGTCCATGGACCGGTCCAAACCTCGACGGCGTCGGCGTCTTCGTAGCCAAACTTCCAGCGGCACGCCACATACGGGCAATAGGGGTGTGCCGGAACAACAATCCCCCCGGAGGAGCGGATCCGTTGTGCCTCCTGCTTGAATCCCTTGTCGCGGGCCCGGTAGCGCCAGTCGATCCATGTTCCGGGCTCGATGCCGAGCGCGAGGTAGTGCCCGTTGCGGGTGGTCACTTCCTCGCCCGTGAGGATGAGGAGGTCGTCCCCGGCCAGGGGCCCCCAGGCGCCGTGGGATGCCGGGGTATTGTGGTCGGTGCTGATCATGAAGTCCAGGCCTGCGGCGCGGGCCCCGGCGGCAACCTCGTCCGGCGTGCGCTTGCCGTCGGAATAGACGGTGTGCAGGTGTGCGTCGCCCCTGTACCAGCCCGGGCCGCGGCCGGCGATCTGCGTCGGCGGGAACTGGGGGCGGCACGGGGCGGCGTCGGGTCCGTAGTCGAGGGTGACGGTGACGGTGTAGTCCATGCCCTGCTCGGCCACCTGGTAGGGGCCGAGCACGATGTTCCAGGTGCCTCTGCGCACCGGGCCGGGCAAGTATCCCGGTGTTGCTTCGGCTGCGCCGATGAAGAATTCGGTGCGGAACCCGCCGGACCAGCCGCGGAAGCCCTTGCCGGCGAGTTTGGTGCCCTTCTCGTCAAACACGCCGATGTCGCAGGCGTTGTTCAAGGCCCCTGCCTCGACGGCGGGCTTGCTGTAGGTGTACGACACGCCGATCTTGTTGACGCCGGACGGCACCTCGACGGGGAGGTAGACAAAGTCCGCGGCGCCGGCATCCAGGTGCCCGGTGATCGTCTTGACCCGGCTGGTGCCGGTATCGGCGGCAGCGAATTGAATCGGAGCGAGCGTCAGGGCCGCACCAGTCAATGCGGCGGCCAGGAAACCCCGGCGGGAAGGAGACAGGTGGACATTCTCGCCCTCATGGGCTTTACATGGTGAACTCACTTGCTTGATGTTTGCCGTCCGGAATTAACAAACGACGACAGCGTTGTAAACGGAGCCTGAAGTTCTGCTTGCGGCTGGCCGTTCCCCCTGGTTGCCTCTGTGGGGGCGTGCTTGGCATCGAGTAAATCCTTGACTATGACGATCGTCATAGTCCATGATGAGGGCAATTGCTGTTTCCCACGCACGATGAGGAGTTCGACAATGCCAATGATCGATGTCTACGCAACGGTGGGCACTTTTGCCCACAAACACCAACTTGCCAAGGATCTGGCCGCCACCTTAAGGGTGATCGAGGGTGTTCCGGACATCCCGATGTTCCGCCAAAACACGGCCGGGTTCGTCCACGAACTGCCGGAGGGCGACCTCACCAATATCGATGGCGACACGAACTACGTTCGCGTCCAAGTACTGACGAATGCCGGCGCGCTCGATCGTGAGAAGCAACTTGCCGTGGTTTCGCAATTCACGGCCCTTGTGGCCGAGGCGGCCGGAGACCCCACCCTGGCCGCGCGAACCTGGGTGCTGTTGACCGAGGCAGTGCCGGGCGGTTGGGGACTCGGCGGACACGCAAACACCAATGATGAGCTCATCGCAGCCGCCCGGAAACAGATCGGCGAACTCCAAGCCAAGGCGGCAGAGTCCTAGAACGCGTGGGTTCCCAATCTCGCACCAAAATGATCGAGGGCGCAGCACGCCTCTTGGCCGAGCACGGTGTCCAGGGGACCTCATTCACCGAGGTGCTCAAGCTGACCGGGGCACCGCGCGGCTCGATTTATCATCACTTCCCGGGCGGGAAGGACCAGCTGATCAGCGAGGCCATGGAATTCGCCGGGGCTCGCGTGGTTGGCTTGCTCGAACAAAAGGCCGGTGAGTCCGCCAGTGAAATCACGAGGTACTTCCTCCACTTGTGGCGGGAGGTGCTCCTGAGGTCCGATTATCAGGCCGGGTGCTCCGTTCTTGCGGTGACGGTCGCGACCGATTCACCCTTGCTCAGGGAGCAGGCAGCCACGGTGTTTGACGCCTGGCGACAGGCGCTTGCCCGTCTTTTGCACACGGGAGGCCTGAACGAGGCCGACGCCGACGGTTTTGCGGCAACGCTCATCGCGTCCAGCGAGGGGGCGATCGTCCTCAGCAGGGCGCAGCACAGCACGGAACCCTTCGACGTGGTGTCCCAACAGTTGCTTGCCCGCCTCGCAGCGCTCCAGGAGCATCCGCCGAGCCGCCCCGCATAGGAATCCCAGCGGCATGCCGGCAGTGGTTTGCGGGCGGATTGGTTGAGGGAAGCCGCAGTGGCGCGTCGGCAATCGGCACTATTGATCCCGGGGCCGTTCACCGACGGCGTACCGGCGGCAGGACTATGGCGGGCGCCATATTCGTTGTAAAGGAATAAGGCGCAGCCTGTGCGTGGGCGGGCCGCGTTGCCCATGACCTGCCACGACCGCCCCCAGGAGGTGCGCGGTGAAAGAGTCTCCCGATTTTCCCCAGACTGGATTTGGGGCTGATGATGCGATGGACGCGTATTCACGCACCGTCGTCACGGTTGCCGAGGCGGTTGGACCCCACGTGGCCGCCGTCGAGATGCTGGGCACCGGCCGCAACGGGCGGGTGCGTCTTGGTGCGGGTTCGGCCGTCGTCTTCACTGACGATGGGTACATGCTGACCAACGCCCACGTGGTTGCCGGCGCCAGCTCCGGGTGGGCGGCCTTTGCCGATGGCACGGGAACGGAGATTGAGATCAAGGGAGCGGACGTTCTCTCCGACCTGGCCGTGATCCGGGGCCTGTCGCACATGCATCCTCCGGCCCAACTTGGCGATGCCGAGGGGTTGCGGGTGGGGCAGCTGGTCATCGCCGTGGGCAACCCGTTGGGGCTCGCCGGATCGGTGACCGCCGGCGTCGTCAGCGGTTTGGGGCGGTCCCTGCCCACGGCACTTGGCCGCACACGGCGGGTGATTGAGGACGTCATTCAAACCGACGCCGCACTCAACCCCGGCAATTCGGGCGGCGCGTTGGCGGATTCGCGTGGCCGGGTTGTGGGCATCAACACGGCCGTTGCCGGTGCGGGTCTGGGGCTTGCCGTACCGATCAACGCCACGACACAGCGGATCATCTCCGCGCTGATGGCCGATGGGCGGGTCCGACGTGCCTACCTTGGGCTGGTCAGTTCGCCGATGACGCTCAACGAGACACTGGCTGTGCGCATCGGTCAACGGGAGGGTCTGCGGGTGGCTGACGTCATCGCCGGGTCGCCGGCGCACGAAGCCGGACTGAAGCCGGGAGACTTGGTGCTCACTGTGGGGCAGCGACCGGTCTCCAGTGCAGAGAGCCTGCAAAAGCAGTTGTTCACCGAGGCCATCGGGGTGCCCCTGCCCGTGACGGTGCTCCGCAATGGTGCCATGGTTGATGTCATCGCCGTGCCGGTCGAGATGACCGAATCGCCCTAGCGGTGCCGTGACCGGGAAGTGTGCCCTTGGTCCCTCACCCACCGGTCATTCCCAGCCCCAACTCAGCTGCGGTCTTCGTCCATGAGGCGGGCCACGTGCAGGGTCAGATAGGTGGCCTCATCATCGGTCAAAGGTTCGCCGAGCCGCAATTGCAGGACACTTTGGAGCCGGAGGGCCGTGGAGTAGGCGTCGGGGTAGGAGTCGCGAATCGCGGAGCTCAGCTTGCTGGCACCCTCGTCGAGCTGCTTCCCGGAAGCTGCGCGCACAAAGAAATAGCGCAGGTGGGTGATGAATCTGGCCGCATTGACGGTGTCGCGGTCGATTGGCCGCCCGGCGGCCTGTTCCAGCACCTCGAACAGCTGGGCGAATACCCCCGTCATTTGGTAGGTGAAGGACAAATCGCCCACGGCAAATCCGGCATTGACCAGGTGCATGGCGATGGATACCGCCTCGCCATCGTCGAGCGGGGCGTCGAGGGACGCGTTGACGTGCTCCAGGATGAGTTGGGCGGCCCGCAGTTCGGCCGGGTAGAGGTGGGAAATCTCGGCGCGGAGCGGGTACTCAAAGGCAATGCCGTCCCGAAGCCGCTTGATGGCAAAGCTCAGGTGGTCTGCCAGGGTTACGGCAAGCACGGAGCTGCTGGGAATGGCCAGTTCCGCCCGCCCGGCGTCGAGGGCCGCTTCAGCCAGCGCCAGGTGTTCCGGCGGAATTGCGGCAACCATGGCGCCGAAGTTGTCGGGGTCGCGCCCGTCGTCGGGCACGAACGTGCGGATGACCAGGGAAGGGTCCACCGGCTGGCCGGGTTTTGCCTGGAAACCCAGGCCGCGCCCGGTGAGGATCACCTCGCGGCCGTTCCCGCCGTCATCGCGGGCAAGGACCACATTGTTGTTGAAGACGCGGAGGATTTCCATGCCGTTATCTTTCCTGAGATGGGTGGCGAGGGAGTGGGGGCCAAGACGGCCCCCACTCCCATGGAACTAGCGTAGTGCTGCACCATTGCTGGCGATGACGTCCTTGTACCAGCCGAAGGATTTCTTCTTGTGGCGTTCAAGGGTGCCGGAGCCGTCGTCGTTCCTGTCCACGTAGATGAAGCCGTAACGCTTGCTCAGCTGTGCAGTGGAGGCGCTGACGACGTCGATGCAGCCCCAGGAGGTGTAGCCCATGACCTGCGCACCGTCGGCGATGGCCTCACGGACCTGCACCAGATGGTCGTTCATGTAGTCGATCCGGTAGTCGTCCTCCACTGTGGGGACGCCGTCAAGCTCCACGAGCACGTCCTTGGCGCCGATGCCGTTCTCCACCACGAACAATGGTTTCTGCCAGCGTTCCCAGTAGTCGTTCATGACCACTCGAAGCCCCTGCGGGTCAATCTGCCAGCCCCATTCGGAGGCCTCCAACGTCGGGTTGGGCACACCGCCCATGATGTTGCCCGGCCCCTTTTCCTGCTTGTCAGGATCGGCCGTCTCGCAGATGCTCATGTAGTAGCTGAAGGAGACGAAGTCCACGGTGTTTTTTAAATCCGTGGTGTCCTGCTCCGTGATGTCCAGCTCGATGCCGTTGTCGCGGAAGTAGCGCAGCAGGTAGCCCGGGTAGGCGCCGCGGCAGTGGATGTCGCCGAAGGCGTAACTGCCGTGGGCCGTGTGCATGGCCTTGACCACGTCGTCCGGGGACGGGGTGAGCGGGTAGACCGGCAGGGCCAGGATCATGCAGCCCACCTGGGCGCCCGGCATGATTTCCCTGGCCAGCTTGGTGGCGCGGGCCGAGGCGACGAGCTCGTGGTGGATGGCCTGGTAGAGGTCAGCCTCGGACAGCTCGGCGCGCGGGGTGGGTATGCCGCCGGAGAGGAACGGTTCATGCAGCACCGAGTTGATCTCATTGAACGTCAACCAGTATTTGACGCGGCTGCCAAAACGCTCGAAGAGGACCCTGCAGTAGCGTTCGTAGAAGCCGATCAGCGCCCGGTTGGTCCAGCCGCCGTAGCCGCGTGCCAGGTTCAGCGGCGTCTCGTAATGGCTGATGGTGACGAGGGGTTCGATGCCGTGCTTTTCCAGTTCGTCGAGCACTCTGGCGTAGAACGCCAGGCCCTCTTCGTTGGGTTCGGCGTCGTCGCCGTTGGGGAAGATCCGGCTCCAGGCGATGGAGAAGCGGTAGACCTTGAAGCCCATCTCGGCGAACAGGGCGATGTCCTCCGCGTATCGGTTGTAAAAGTCGATGGCCGTCTGCTTGAGGTTGTCCGGCGTGGGCCCCTCGGTGGGCGCTGTGGTGATGCCCTGGGGCATGACGTCCTGGATGGACAGGCCCTTGCCGCCCGTGGCGTAGGCGCCCTCGACCTGGTTGGCGGCGGTGGCCCCGCCCCAGAGGAATTTTTCGGGGAATGTCCCCGTGGTGGATGTGTTTGTCATGGTTGCAGTCCTTTCGGTGCTGAAAACTTGCGTTACCTGATTGCCTAGCGTTGGACGTCGAGAGCCGGGACACCGTGGTTCAGGTGGCCAACGCCGACGGGCACGACTGCGGTCAGCGCCTTAGTGTTGGTAACCACCACAACCGTCATGTCGCTGTATCCGGCTTGTGCGATCTTGGCGCGGTCAATCGTGGCCAGCAGTCCGCCGGCCTCAATGCGTTGGCCGCGGGTGACTGCGCTCCGGAAGCCTTCGCCCTTCATCTGGACGGTGTCGATGCCGATGTGCACCAGGACCTCCACGCCATCGTCGGTTTTGATGCCGAACGCGTGGCCCGTCTTCATGGCGACCTGTACGATCCCGGCAACGGGGGAATAGACGGTGTCGCCCTCGGGCACGATGCCCAGGCCGGCACCCATGGCGCCCGAGGCGAAGACCTTGTCCGGCACGTCGGCCAGGGCGACGGCGGTCCCCGTCACGGGGGCGAGCACCATGACGTTGCCCGTGGTGTTTGCAGCGGTTCGTGCAGCGGGGGCCGACGGGGCAGCGGCCGCGGATTCCGGCGTCGTGCCTTCAGCGGCGACAGCGTCAGGGGTTTCGCGGGGGCCGAAGAAAAAGGTGAGCAGGAACGCGATGGCGATGGCGGTCCCGGTACCCAGGAGCAGCACGGCGAAGCTTCCCACCGTGGTGAAGGCGGGGAGGCCGATGAGGGAGGGGAACACGAACGCGCTTGCCGCGCTTCCGCCCATGGCCGCGATGGCACCTCCAACGGCACCGCCGACAATGCCAAAGTAGAACGGCTTCTTCAGGGGCAGGTTGACACCGTAGATGCC
>JBAUMA010000310.1:0-5429 GCA_049578485.1 Specibacter sp. | reverse complement strand
CCCCGTGGACGCTGCGGGGGAGGGCCCGGCCTATGTGGCGTCCAATGGCGCCATCGACCTTGACGCCGTGCCGTTCGACGATGAGCCGACCTTTGAGCTGATCCGCAGCACCCATACGCTGGGTTGTTTCCAAATAGAATCCCCGGGGCAGCGCGAGCTGGTGGGGAAGATGGCGCCGTGCGAGTTCAGCGACCTGGTCATTGACATTTCACTGTTCCGCCCCGGGCCCATGAAGTCCAACATGGTCAAACCGTTCCTGGAGCACCGGGCAGGCTTTGCCCCGGCGCACTACGCCCACCCCAAGCTTGTGCCTGCGCTGGCCGAGACCCACGGAGTGACGGTCTTTCACGAACAAGTGCTGCGCACCTTCCACATCATGACCGGGTGCACGCTTTCCCGCGCCGATGAATTCCGCCGCGGCCTGGGCAACCCCGTGGTGGAACCGGTGGTGGAGGAGTATTTCAGAACCCATTCGGCCGCGAACGGCTTCAACGCGGGCGTCATCGAGGAGGTGTGGGAGACGCTGAAGGCGTTTGGCAGCTTTGGCTTTTGCAAGGCCCATGGCGCCGCCTTTGCCGTGCCCACCTACCAGTCGGCCTGGCTGAAGGCACACCACCCGGCGGAGTTCCTGGCCGGACTCTGGGAACACGATCCCGGGATGTACCCGCGGCGGTTGCTGGTGGCCGAGGCCCGGCGGATGGGCATTCCCATCCTGCCGCTGGATGTCAACGCCAGCACCGGCAGCTACCGGGCCGAGCTCGCGCCGGGACCACCCGGAGTGAAGGCCCTCACGGGCATCCGGTTGAGCCTGGCGGATGTGTACGGGCTCTCCGGCACGGAGCTGAAACGGATAGTGGCCGGCCAGCCCTATGACTCGCTGGCGGACCTGCGGGACCGTGCCAGGGTGTCCCGGCCCATCCTCAAACGCCTGGCACAGCTGGGGGCGCTGGATTCCCTGCAGCGAAGCGCCCAGCGGCTCAGCGGCAACACCGCCAACCGGGCCGACCTCGTGGCCCATGTCAACAGCCTGCCGGCGTCGAAGGCGGGCAAGCGCAACGAGCCCATGGAAGGGCAGCTTCACCTGCCGTTGGGGGAGTTGGAGCTGGGGTCCTTGCCGGCACGGCTCCCGGCACCCAGCATGGCCGAGACCGTCCGCACGGAACTGGACCTGCTTTCCCTGGATGCCAGCGCCCACCTGATGGAAAGTTACTCCCCGCTCCTGTCCCGGCTGCACGTCACCAAGGCGGAAAAGCTGCTGGGGCTGCGCAACAACTCCGAGGTGCTGGTGGCCGGGGTGCGCGTGGCCACCCAAACCCCGCCCATGCGCGGCGGGAAACGGGTGGTGTTCATCAGTGTCGACGACGGCACCGGGTGTGTGGATGCCACCTTCTTCAGTGAAGCGCAGGAGAAGTCCGGTCCGCTGCTTTTTGGCACGCGCATGTTGTTGATCCGCGGGCTGACCCGGCGCACCGGGCCGCGCGGCATCAGCTTGCAGGCGTTGGAGGCCTGGGACCTGTCGGCCGCCGACACCCTGCCGCTGCCTGCCGTGTTGGAGGGTGTGCCGGTGAACCGATACGATCAAAGTGGCTCACAGCAACCCCCGTATGTTGCTTAAACATGGAGCCGTACATGACAAATCAAGGAGTTAACCGTGCCAGTGGATACACAGATCACCATTGAAGTCGAGGGCATTGCGACGACGGTGGCCACCGGCACCACCGGGGCGGAGCTGTTCTTTGAACGCCGCGAGGTAGTTGTGGCCCGCGTTGACGGGGTTTTGAAGGACCTCGCCACGCCCCTGGAGCACGGCGCCGTCGTCGAGGGCGTCACCATGGACTCCCCGGACGGCCTGAACGTGCTGCGCCACTCCACCGCCCACGTCATGGCCCAGGCCGTGCAGCAACTACGCCCTGACGCCAAGCTCGGCATCGGCCCGTACATCACCGACGGTTTCTACTTTGACTTTGACGTGGCCGAGCCCTTCACGCCCGAGGACTTGAAGACCCTTGAGAAGATGATGCTCAAGATCGTCAACCAGAATCAAAAATTCGCCCGCCGCGTGGTCACCGAGGACGAGGCCCGCGAGGCCATGGCCAACGAACCCTACAAGCTCGAACTGCTGGGCAAGGCCTCAGACGCCGACTCCGCCGGGGAGGGCGTCAACGTCGAGGTCGGTGCCGGTGACATTACGATCTACGACAACGTTGACCGCAAGAGCGGCGACGTCATCTGGTGCGATCTGTGCCGCGGCCCGCACCTGCAAAACACGAAGCTCATCTCCAACGCCTTCGCCCTGACCCGCACCTCCGCCGCCTACTGGCTGGGAAACCAGAACAACCAACAGCTGCAGCGCATCTATGGCACGGCCTGGCCCACCAAGGACGCCCTGAAGGCCTACCAGGAGCGCATCGCCGAGGCCGAGCGTCGCGACCACCGCAAGCTCGGCGTCGAACTGGACCTGTTCTCCTTCCCCGACGAGCTGGGCTCGGGCCTGCCCGTCTTCCACCCCAAGGGCGGCATCATCCGCAAGGAGATGGAGGACTACTCGCGCCAGCGCCACGTGGACGCCGGCTACGACTTCGTCTACACCCCCCACATCACCAAGGGCCACCTGTACGAGGTCTCCGGCCACCTGGACTGGTACCGCGACGGCATGTTCCCCCCGATGCATGTGGACGCGGAACTCAACGAGGACGGCACGGTGCGCAAGCCCGGCCAGGACTACTACCTCAAGCCCATGAACTGCCCCATGCACAACCTGATCTTCCGCTCCCGCGGACGGTCCTACCGCGAGCTGCCGCTGCGCCTGTTCGAGTTCGGCTCCGTCTACCGCTACGAGAAGTCCGGTGTGGTGCACGGCCTGACCCGCGTGCGCGGCATGACCCAGGACGACGCCCACATCTACTGCACCAAGGAGCAGATGAAGGACGAGCTCACGGAGACGCTGAACTTTGTCCTGGGCCTGCTCAAGGACTACGGCCTTGACGACTTCTACCTGGAGTTGTCGACCAAGAACCCAGAGAAGTTTGTCGGCGACGACGACGTCTGGGAGGAAGCCACCCAAACCCTGGCCGACGTCGCCAAGGCCTCCGGGCTGGAGCTGGTCCCGGATCCGGGCGGCGCCGCGTTCTACGGCCCCAAGATCTCCGTGCAGGCCAAGGACGCACTGGGCCGCACCTGGCAGATGTCCACCATCCAGCTGGACTTCAACCTGCCCGAACGGTTTGAACTTGAGTACCAGGCCGCCGACGGCACCCGCCAGCGCCCCGTCATGATCCACCGTGCCCTGTTCGGCTCGGTGGAACGCTTCATGGGCGTGCTGACCGAGCACTATGCCGGCGCCTTCCCGGCCTGGCTCTCCCCGGTCCAGGTAGTGGCCATCCCCGTGGCCGAGGCGTTCAACGACTACATGTTCGACGTCGTTGCCCAGCTGAAGAAGGCGGGCATCCGCGCCGAGGTGGACATCTCCAGTGACCGTTTCCCGAAAAAGATCCGCACCGCCAGCAAGGACAAGGTGCCGTTCGTGTTGATCGCCGGCGGCGACGACGCGGACGCCAACGCGGTCTCGTTCCGCTTCCGTGACGGCAGCCAGGACAACGGGGTGCCCGTTGAAGAGGCCGTCGCCAGGATCGTCGAAGCCGTCCGCAACAGGACCCCGTAGAGCACGAACCGATAAGAGCTAAGGGAATATCACGTGAGTGAGCAGGGTGCGGCGTCCGTCCAGGATGACTTTGAGCTGCCGGGGGTGCCCGACGCCTTCCAGCGGCTGTGGACACCGCACCGGCTCGCTTACGTAAAGAGCGGCGAGCAGGTTACCGGGAAAGACGACTGCCCGTTTTGTGCGGCACCTACGCGCAGCGACGAGCAATCCCTGATTGTCCATCGCGGCGAACTGGCCTTTGTGGTGCTGAACCTGTTCCCGTACAACCCGGGCCACTTGCTGGTGTGCCCGTACCGGCATGTCCCCGACTACACGGACCTGACGCTGGAGGAAACGGCGGAATTTGCCGCGCTGAGCCAGCAGGCCATGCGGGTGCTGCGGGCGGTGTCCAACCCCTCTGGATTCAACCTGGGCATGAACCAGGGCGTCGCCGGGGGAGCGGGCATTGCCGCACACCTGCACCAGCACATTGTGCCGCGCTGGGGAGGGGATGGGAACTTCCTGCCCATCATCGCCGGAACCAAGGCCATCACCCAGACCCTGGGCGATGCGAGGGAACAGGTGGCCAACGCCTGGGCTGGTGTTGAGTAGTAGATGCGAATTGAAAAGGGTTAGCCAGTGCTGAACAAATATGCCCGCGCGTTGTTCGCGGCAATTTTCACCCCCGTCGCAGCTTTTTTGGTGCGCCTGAAGGTCTCCCCGGACGCCGTGACGATCATTGGCACGCTCGGCGTGGCCGGCGGGGCCCTGATCGGCTATCCCCTGGGACAGCTGTTCTGGGGCACCGTGGTGATCACCTTCTTTGTCTTCTCGGACATCATTGACGGCCTTATGGCACGCATGCTGGGCAGGTCGGGGCCGTGGGGCGCCTTCCTGGATTCCACCCTGGACCGGGTGGGCGACGGCGCCGTGTTCGCCGGCATTGTGATCTGGTTTTACACCGGCGGCGACAACCACTTCATTGCCGCCATGGCGCTGACATGCCTGGTGCTGGGCTCGATCGTCTCCTACGCGAAGGCCCGGGCCGAGGGGCTTGGCATGACCGCCAATGTCGGCATCGCCGAACGCTCCGACCGCCTCGTGGTGGTCTTGGTGGCTACCGGGCTGGTAGGCCTGGGCATCCCCGAAGCCGTGCTCGCCGTCGTGCTGGTCCTCCTGGCTGCCGCAAGCCTGGTGACCATCTTCCAAAGGGTTGGCACAGTACGCCGCCAAGCCCTGAAGTCAAACTTGCCGGCCGGCAAGTAACACTGGTTCAAACCCTGGCCTTGTTGGGGAATAGAATGAACGTACCCGTGCGGCGTGTCACGTTGGCGGGCAAGAAAATTTTTCGTTCCTTCCCAGAGGGGTTTTTTGTGTCTACAAGCGATGTAACATCGGTAACCGGCAGCAGCCGTGTCAAGCGCGGCATGGCCGAGATGCTCAAGGGCGGCGTCATCATGGACGTTGTCAACGTTGAGCAGGCCAAGATTGCCGAAGATGCCGGCGCCGTTGCCGTCATGGCATTGGAGCGCGTGCCGGCCGACATCCGCGCCCAGGGCGGGGTGTCCCGTGCCAGCGATCCGGACATGATCGACGCCATCATTGCCGCGGTTTCCATCCCCGTCATGGCGAAGGCCCGCATCGGGCATTTCGTGGAGGCCCAGGTCCTGGAGTCCCTCGGTGTTGACTACGTGGACGAGTCCGAGGTCCTGACCCCGGCCGACTACGAGCACCACATCGACAAGTGGAACTTCAAGGTTCCCTTCGTCTGTGGCGCCACGAACCTCGG
>JBAUMA010000309.1:0-6622 GCA_049578485.1 Specibacter sp. | reverse complement strand
GTCTGGAAGTCCAGGGCAAGAAGGACGCCAAGCAGGCCAAGCGCCTCACCGAGGAACTCGAGTGGGTTCGCTCCAACGCCAAGGGCCGCCAGACCAAGTCCAAGGCCCGTCTGGCCCGCTACGAGGAAATGGCTGCCGAGGCGGATCGCACGCGCAAGCTCGACTTCGAAGAGATTCAGATCCCGCCGGGACCGCGCCTCGGTGGCGTGGTGCTGGAAGCCCACAACCTGAAGAAGGGCTACGGCGACCGTGTTTTGATCGACGGACTCTCCTTCACCCTGCCGCGCAACGGCATCGTTGGCGTCATCGGGCCGAACGGTGTCGGCAAGTCGACCCTGTTCAAGACCATCGTCGGCCTCGAGTCGCTTGACAGCGGTGAGCTCAAGGTGGGCGAGACCGTCAAGATCTCCTACGCCGACCAGAGCCGCGGCGGCATCGACCCCGACAAGACCCTGTGGGAGGTCGTCTCCGACGGCCTGGACTACATCCAGGTCGGCAACGTCGAAATGCCTTCACGCGCTTACGTTGCAGCCTTCGGCTTCAAGGGCCCGGACCAGCAGAAGAAGGCAGGTGTGCTCTCCGGTGGTGAGCGCAACCGCCTGAACTTGGCCCTGACCCTCAAGCAGGGCGGCAACTTGCTGCTCCTGGATGAGCCCACAAACGACCTTGACGTGGAAACCCTCAGCAGCCTGGAAAACGCGCTGCTGGAATTCCCCGGCTGTGCCGTGGTGGTATCGCACGATCGCTGGTTCCTGGACCGGGTTGCCACCCACATCCTGGCCTACGAAGGCACGGATGAAAACCCGGCCAACTGGCACTGGTTCGAGGGCAACTTCGACTCCTACGAGGAGAACAAGGTTGAGCGCCTTGGCGCCGATGCGGCACGTCCGCACCGCGTCACGCACCGCCGCCTGACCCGCGACTGATCCCCACTTGCCGGCCCGATAAATCGCTTCGCGATTTCCCCGGAACCTGGCAAGTGTGGGCCCATCCACGCCCTCCCGGAGCTCCTACCTCGTCCAGGGGCCCTCGGGCGCGTGGGCCCAGCATTGGGCTCTTTGATCCATGACAATGGCCGGTTCCCGTTGGAGCCGGCCATTGCTGTGTCCGCCTCACGCCCCAGAGCCGAGCTCGCGAATCCGCTGCTCAAGGTATGCCCGGTCGCCGGCGTCGACCGCGCCCTCCAGTGCGTGACGGTAGGCGTCCACCGCTTCGGCGGGCCGGTCCAGGCGGTGCAGCATGCCGGCTCGGGCCGCCCACGCCTGCCATCGCAGCCTCCCGCCGTACCCGGCAAACGATGCGTCCAGCTCGTCCAAGGCCCGTGAAGGTCCGACGCCGGTGCTCATGGACCGAGCGATGGTCCGGTTGAGTTCCACGGACGGCGCGGGCCAGATCGCCAGAAGACGGTTGTACAAGTGGCCGATCGCATCCCAGTCAGTGTCCGCCCAGCATGGGGCCGCGTCATGAAGCCCCGAGATGCCCGCCTGAAGGGCAAACCTGCCACCGCCCGGAAGGGCTGCCGCGGCGTGGGTCATGCCCTCGACGATCATTGCCCCAGCCCACTGAGTACGATCGGCATTTTCCAAGTTTTTGACGTCGAAGCTGTCTCTAGCCTCGCTGTCTGGAGCCCCTTGACGGGCTTCGGTGAGCAGCATGAGCGCCAACAGGCCCTGCGCCTCCAGATGGCCCTGCGAATAGGCCGCGAGTTCCCGCCCCAGCTCCAAGGCGGCCACGCGTGTCGGGCGGCCAATCCCGCCCAGATATCCGGCGGTGTAAAGAAGATAGAGCGTGTCCAACAAGGTGCCAATGCGCTGGTGCACCAACGCTGCCGATGCGTCATCGCCCGCCTCAACCAGGCTTGGGTTCGCCCGCAATCGCTTCTTGGCGCGTGTCATGCGGGCCGCCATCGTGGGCTCGGGGATGAGCAGTACCTCCGCCACATCGCGGGTTGGCACGCCCAGGACAAAACGAAGAGTCAAAGCCAGCCTGTCCTCCTCGCTGAGCTGAGGGGTGGCGATCAAGGCCATGAGCACGAGGCGGTCGTCGCCGGCAAAGACGTCCAGCGCCGGGGAATCGGTGTCCGCCTGGGGCGACGCCAACTGCTTGGCCATTGCTGGAAGTGACCGGGCCAGCGTCTGGTCGCGGCGGATCATGTCGACGGCCAGGTGCCGTGCAGTGGTGGTGATCCAGGCGGCGACGTTTCGAAGCTCCACGGTTCCATCCATCTCAACGACCTTCAGGATTGCCTCCTGCACGCAGTCCTCGGCCAGCGCCAGGTCCTGCGTGTACCGGGCCACGGCGCCAACGATCCGGGGCCAGTCTCGGTTGAAAACGTCCTGCAGGGAGTTGTCCACGGTTAAGTTCTACACCCGGGGGTTTCGGCAGCCTCAACCACCGGGTCTCGCTCCCCAGCCACTTCCCAACCTCGCAAGCGCGGCTGGGGACCCCTGCGGCCGTGGCTCCAAGCTCGACCACCGGGGATCAACCACCGGGCTCAACCCGCGGGGTACGCCGCCGCGTGGGCCACGGGGTAGACCTCCACGGAGCCGCCGGAAGGGATGATCGCCGCGAGATCCTTGACCGGGACGCCGTCGGGAATTTCAAACAGGCAGAATCCGTGATTGACCTCCCGGGCTTCGGCGAAGGGGCCGTCGGTGAACAGGGCGGGGTTGCCGTTACGTGGGGGAGTGACCGTGAACGCGTCGTCCGCCTGGAGGCCGGCCGTCACCAGAATTTGGCCTCCAGCCGCTGCCACCGCCTCGGCAAAAGCTTTGTGGGCTGCCATGGCACCCTCCCACATGTCCCTGGTCACCAATGCGGGGTCAAACGTGGTCTCCCGGACAATGGCCAAATATTGCACGCTCATGGTGGTGCCTCCTGAATCGGATGGGTCAATTACATCTGACACCCATGCGACGAATCAGGCCATGGAAAATCGACAGCACCGGACCAAAAAGTTTTTAGTCGATCCCGGGCGTCCCGACAGGCAAGCGGACCATGCCTTCCTGGGCAACCGAGGCGACTAGTTCGCCGTCGCGGTTGTAAAAGCGTCCCTGGCTGAGCCCGCGGGCCCCGGAGGCACTGGGGGAGTCGGCCACGTACAGCAGCCATTCGTCCACCCGCAAGGGGCGGTGCCACCACATGGCGTGGTCCAGGCTGGCCACGCTCATGCCCGGGGTGGCCCAGCTGATCCCGTGCCGGCGCAGCACCGGTTCCAGCAGCGTGTAGTCGCTGGCATAGGCCAGGGCAGCCCGGTGCAGGTTTTGGTCGTCGGGCATGGGACCGAGCGTCTTCAGCCACACGGCTTGGTGCGCCACGTGCTCGCCCCGGACATCGAAGTAGATGTTCGCGCCCACATGGCGGATGTCGAAGGGACGCTCATACGCCCACGCCTGTGCCACCGGGTGGTCGATGGCGCCGAGCAGCTGGGCCGAGGTCGGCAGCGTTTCAGGATCCGGGATGTTGGCGGGCATCGGCTCCTGGTGCTCCACGCCGTCGTCCGGCACCTGGAAGGACGCGATCAAGGAGAGGATGGGCTTACCGCCCTGGTAGGCGTGGGAGCGGCGGGCCGAGAACGAGCGCCCGTCCCGCAGGCGCTCCACGCCAAAGGTGATGGGCGAGGCGGCGTCGCCCGGGCGCAGGAAGTAGCCGTGCATGGAGTGGACCAGCCGCTCCCCGCCCACCGTCTTGGCCGCCGCAACCAGCGACTGTGCCAGCACCTGGCCGCCAAACAGGCGGGGTTGAGGGGCGGCTGCATCACCGGGGCCGACGAAGATGTCCTCATCGGTTTGGGCGCCGCCGGCGTCGGAGAGGTCCAGGATGTTCAGCAGCGTTTCCATGGGATCGGCGGGCACAGGGGTGGCATTCATAAAGGTGACTCTATGTGTCAGCCATGCGCCGGGACAAATGGCGACGGGTGCATCAATTCGGGCGCCCCGCGCGGCCTCGATTAGTGGGCGTCCTCGGCCTTTGAGATGATGGGTTCATGGCTTCGGCAATCCAAATTTCCCTACAGGTTCGTTTCGGCGACATCGACGCCTACAACCACGTCAACAATGTGGTCTATCTCCAATATTTGGAGGACGCGCGAGTGCAGCTGATCCATGCGCCGCTGTCCGGCCAAGCAGGTGCAGGCAGCTTCAACGACCTCATTCCCGATGACCTGTTTACGCTGGTGGGCCGTAACGAGATCGAATACCTGGCGCCCATCTCGTTCCGCACGGCACCGGTGTTCGTGAACATCTGGGTGACCCAGGTGGGCGGCTCCAGCTTTGACTTCGGCTACTCGATCACGGAAAAAGACACCTCGGTGGTGTACGCCCAGGCCGCCACCTCCATGGTGCTGGTCTCCCGCGCCACCGGCCGCCCGGTCCGCCTCACCGACACCCAACGCGCAGCCCTGGAAACGTGGCGCGGCGGTCCCGTGCCGTTCCGCCGCCGCCCCGCCACAACCCCCGAAGGAGTGCGCTAAATGCCCACCGTCACCAATACCGAAAACTTCCAGCTGGCCGACGCCGGAACCGTCGCGGACCTGCGCACCTTCGTCACCCGTGCCCGGACCGCGGACGACGGCGGCATTCGCCTTCAGGGGGCCGGTCACGTCCTCGCCGCCTATGTTTGCGTCATGCGGGCCAAACTGCTGGGCGAAGGAACCCCCACCATCCTGGGGATGCGCACCATGGCGCTGGACACGGCGTCGGACCTTGATGTGACGGTAAGCCTGGCATCCGTGGCGGACCGGCTGGCCCGCATGGACGACGGCGACGTGGCGCTGCCGGTCCCGCCGATGGGCGTCAACGAGTCCTGGGCCGCTGTCAGCGCACCCCGTGGCGCCTGGCAGGAACTTGGCACGGTCGACGCGGACACCATGATCAAGGCCGCCAAGGACGGCGTGCAGGAGATCGGCCAAATTATCCCGATCAACCCGGGCGCGCTGATCGTCAACAACGCCCGCGCCGCCGTGTGGGGCCGGCCCATGGCCGGGGTGGCCGGTGAGCTGCCGGCCGGTGCCGCCTTCGCCGCCTACGCGCTCGGGTTCGTGGCTCCGGGGGAGACCGGGACGGTCTTCAGCTCGCACAAATGGCTGCGCCTGAGCACCGCCCGTGGCCACATCCTGGTACGGCCCAAGTCCGTGCTGTAGGGTCTCGACGGGCTCGACAAGCGGTGATTGAGCTTGCCGAGATCAAGGCTCGGCCGGGTCTCGACGGGCTCGACCACCGGGGTTTAGGCGGAGTTGACCAGGGAGTGGGCCGCGCGCTCGAGGTAGTCCCAGAGCGTTGCCTCGTGCATCGGGGCAAGCTGCGCGGCGTCGACGCCGGCTCGCATGGCCACGAGCCAGTGGTCGCGGGCCTCGGGCGTGACGGCAAACGGGACGTGGCGCATGCGCAGGCGCGGGTGTCCGCGTTCCTCCAGATAGGTGCGCGGGCCGCCCCAGTACTGTTCCAGGAACATCAGCATGCGGCGCTCTGCCGGGGCCAGGTCCTCTTCCGGGTACATGGCCCGCAGAACCGGATCATCGGCAACGCCCTGGTAAAACACGTGCACGATCGTGGCAAATGTCGCATGGCCGCCGATTTGGCCGTAGGACGTGTCCGAGTAATCCTCGACCTCGACGGGAGCCGCAGCAGCGGTCGGCTCCGGGAGTGGCGGCAGGGGACGGCCCTGACGGACCGGGATCGGCAACATGACTGAGAGCGGTTCCCCGAACCGTGAGGGGATGGGCGTGCCGTCGCCGCTCGCGGCGGGGCCGTCGGCAGGCGGGGAGCTTGGGTTGTGTTCGGCGCTCATGGCGTTGATCTGGCTTTCTATTCGGCTGACTCGGACGGTTCAGCGGTGAGGGGAGCGCTTGCGGGAGGTGCCCCGGCGGGCGCGGCGACCGGCGTCGTGCTTGGAATCGGAGGGGCGGGCTCGTCCGGGGCAGGGGCAACGTAGTCGCCCTTGGAGCGGTTGCCCAGGCGCAGGATCTCGCCGTTGCGCAGGTACCAGAGGGTGCCGTCCTCGCCCATGACGCGGGTGATGCGAAGGCCCACGTATTCCACGCGGCCAATGACCTCGCTGGTCTGGATGACGTCGCCGATGCCGTATTGGTCCTCGAGGGTGATGAAGATGCCGGCCAGGAAGTCTCGGATCAGTTGCTGGCTGCCAAAACCGATGGCAATGCCCACCACGCCCACGCTGGCCAGCAAGGGAGCGATGTTCACCTGGAATGCGAGCAGCACGTAGAACGCGGCAATGACCACCACGATCACGGTCAGGAGTGAGTTCAGCAACGTGCCGATGGTGCGGGCACGCTGGACGCGGCGTTCGTTGTCCAGGGCACGCATCACCGGATCAAGGTTGCGGAAGACGGGTTTCACCCAGCCGAAGCTGCGCTGGTGCCAGGTGCCTTTTTCAACGCGATTGATCACCAAGCGGATCAGGTAGTGCAGCACCAGCCACGTGATCAGGGCAACCACCACCACGATTCCGGCCTGGAGCAGATTGTCCAGAAGGGTGTTGCCTGCAAGTTCAATGGTGTTCAGGGGCACTCGTTAGTCACCTTGCGTCGTCTCGGGGATGGGGCTATCCATCAACCCTAACGCGGACGGGACCCGGAGCCAGTGCCCTGTGGCCGGTGCAACAC
>JBAUMA010000308.1:0-2430 GCA_049578485.1 Specibacter sp. | reverse complement strand
GTGGAGCGCATCACGGCCACCTGCCGGCCCGAGAACGTGGCGTCTGCGGGAGTGCTGCTCAAGCTGGGCATGGAACAAGTGGGTCACCTTCGCAATGACCGGCTCATCCGTGGCACCTGGATGGACTCGCTGGTCTTTGCCACCACCACCCCGCGACCTTCATTGAAAACCGGCTGAGCGGACACATGGAGTTCACAGCAAGTTCACCAGCAACGCGCATACTGGGCGTATTGACTACAGAAAGGAAGCAGCGATGACTTTCACACCAGGAGGACCCATGACCCGCCCCGCCCACCACCGCGCAATCGTCAACCCCGACCACCAAGATGTGTGGCCCGCATTGGATCCCGACCAGCCGGTGGCACTGGTCAACGACCGAGGCTGGCGTTTGTCGGGCCGGGTGGAAACGCTCAGCCACGACCGCCAGTGCCTGTGGATCCAGCTCGACGCCGGAATGGGTCGCCAACTCATCCACCACCAGGACGGCTTCACGCTTGAGAGCGACGGCCAGGCGGGCTGAGACTCCCGGCAACAACAAACGCCCGATCCCTTCAGGGACCGGGCGCTCGTGTTTAAGCTTGAGGGAAAGGTGCTGGCTATACCTTTGACTTGCGGTAGCCGGCCGCCCTCGCGGCCGCCTCGGTGGAGAAGCAAATCTCCGGCGTGGTTTTGTTGTAGAACCGCTGGCCCTTCATGTGGTAAATCTTCCTCGGCGCGTTTCCCTTGATGGGAGCCCAGGCCGGGCAGTTCCACTTGCTGGCGGGCTTGCTGGAGGTGGGCTTGGGCGCCGCCACCACCTTGACGTACTTTTGGGCGGAGGCCGAAGCCTTCAGTGATCCCTGTGCCACCAGGCGGATGGACCATTTGCCCGAGACCGACGCCGTGAACGTGGTGCCCAGCTGCCCGGCGGAATTTCCCTTGAACGTGCGCACCGCCTTGTTGGGGGCGGATCCATCCGGGTCAAAGTACACCGTGGCCGTGACAACGCCGGGCTTGGCCCATTGCTTGCCCACGGTCTTTTGGGCCAGCCCGGAAACCGTGATGACCTTGCCCTTGGTCACCGCGGCCGGACCGGCCGCAAAATTAGCCACCCGGGTGTTGACGGTTGCCGCGGCGTTGGCCGGGGCGGGAGCCGCCACCAGCGGCACCATGATGGCAACGGCGGCCACCATCGCCAACACGAGGCGGCGGGCCGCAGGCAGGCGGAAACCAAAGGAATTATTCATGTTCTCCCCAATATGAGCGCAGTGCGCCCGGCAATTAATGTCGACGAGCCATCCTACGTCACGGCGCGAAGTTCTCCGGTTCGATCATCGACACAAACTCGCGGGCTTCCTCAAGCCCAATGTCCGCATGCTCGCGCAGGAGGCTGGCGGCGCCGTCGTGGTCCCCCGCAGTGGCAAGCTTGCGGATCTGCCCAAAGACCTCCTCGTTGAGGCGGGTGCTGGCCACCTCGCGCACCTCATCGCCGCGGGAAACAATGGCCCGGTACCGGTAGGCGTTGGGTACAGGGGCTGCGACGGGGGCGGCGTTGATGATGTCCTCCACGGTGAGCGGGGCCTGCGTTGGGGCCGGCGGCTCGGGAGAGGGCTGCGGGAAATCGGCCAGCGCCGCCACGGCGGCGGCGGACTCGCCAAGGCTTGAACCGGTGGCGCGGCGGTATTCCTTGACCGCGTTGAGCACCTGCTGGCGGGCGATCAGCGAATATACGGTCCTGTGGACCTCGGGCGTCAGCTTTGCACTGGCCTCCTGCGCCATCTCCCGGGTAATTTCCCGGCCGCGCCGGACCGCTTTGACGGGGCCTGAATCGGGGGCCGCGGCGTTCTGGCCGGCCCTCCCCCTCCGCCCGAAATACCGTGCGGCGGCGCCCACCGCCACGACAATGACCAAAACGATGAGGAGCGGGACAAGGAATTCCATACCCCTACCTTAAGGCCCCGGCGGCAATCGGCGGGCGTTGGATCGGCGGAATATGGCGCGGGGCGCAAGCCGTGGTGGATTTTCACTACCCGGCTCAGCGCTTTAACCAGAAAAGCCCGGAACCAGGGCGATTTCTCGCTGTGGTTCCGGGCTTCCCCGTTGTGTGGCAGATACTGGATTCGAACCAGTGAAGGCGTTGCCAGCTGATTTACAGTCAGCCCCCTTTGGCCGCTCGGGTAATCTGCCGAACTGTTCCCTTGGGAACGAGTAGAAACTCTACATGAACTTTTTGAAAAGATAAAATCGAGAGGCACGTGAGCTGCCCCACACTCGGTTTTCGGAGCATTTGCGGCGCCCCGGTACTCTTATATGCAAAGCCCATTTCTACTCAAGGAGGCTCATATGGCGAGAGATTCCACCTTTGATGTTGTCAGCAAGGTAGACAGCAAAGAAGTGTCCAACGCACTGAACCAGGCCCAGAAGGAAATCGTCCAGCGATACGACTTCAAG
>JBAUMA010000307.1:0-2663 GCA_049578485.1 Specibacter sp. | reverse complement strand
CGTAGGTGCGCCACACGATGGTGGAGACCATGCGCTCGAGCACCTTGGCGGTGTCGGCGACGGTTTCCTTGTGCCCGATCTGGGCCTCGCCCGGGTTGATGATCAGGGCGTTGCCGCCGAGGTCGGCAATGCCCGCGGCAAAGGAGACACGGGTCCGGGTGGACGTCTTGTCAAAGATGACGGCCACGGTCTGCCGGCCCGCACCCTCACCAGCAAAGGTGTCCTTGGAGTACGGCGCCTTTTTCAGCTCGGCGGCCAGGGCAAGGACTTCCGCCTGCTCGGCCGGGCTCAGGTCGGTGTCAATGAGGAAATGCCGGGTCATCTTCAGGCTCCTTCGGAGGTTTGGGCGGCGATGGCTGTTGAAATCAGGGCGGGCAGTGCGGCCAGGAATGACTCCGCCTGTTCCACGGTCAAGTTCAGCGGCGGGGCCAGGCGGATGGTGTTGGGGCGGGGGGCGTTGACAATGAATCCCGCTTCCAGCCCGGCATTGACGACGCCGGCGGCCACCGGTTCCGCCAGGTCGAAGCCGATGAGCAGGCCAAACGCCCGGACCTCTGTGACGCCGTCGGTTTCGGCCAGCCCGGCGGCAAGCACCTTGCTGACGGCGCGCACATTCGCGAGGACATCCTGGGATTCCAGCACGTGCAGTGTAGCCAGCGCGGCGGCCGTGGCCACCGGGTTGCCACCAAAGGTGGTGCCGTGCTGGCCTGCGGACAGCAGCAGCGAGGGAGCCTCACCGAACGTGATGATGGCTCCGATGGGGAAGCCGCCGCCCAGTCCCTTGGCCAAGGTCATGGCGTCGGGCACGATCCCCGCGGCGAGGCCGGCAAACCAGTCCCCCGTGCGACCCACGCCGGTCTGTACCTCGTCCATGATCAGAAGCGCACCGTGCTCGGTCGTGAGCTCCCGGGCTGCCTTGAGGTACTCGGCCGAGAGCGGGCGGACGCCGGCCTCGCCCTGGATGGGCTCGAGGACCAACGCCGCGACGGTGCCGTCCATGGCGGCGCGCAGGGCGTCGATGTCATTGAATGCGAGGTGGCGCACACCCTCGGGCATGGGCTCAAAGGGTTCCCGGTATGCCTGCTTGGCGGTCAGGGCCAGGGCTCCCATGGTGCGCCCGTGGAAGGCACCTTCCAATGCCAGGATGGTGGTGCGGGCCGGGCCGCCGGCGGGGCTGTTGACCTTGCCGTGGGCGCGCGCCAGCTTGAAGGCGGCCTCGTTGGCTTCCGTGCCGGAGTTGGCGAAGAACACCTTGGACCCGGTCGGCGCCTGGCTCAGTTCCAGGAGTTTTTCGGCCAGCGCAATCTGGGTGGGGCTGGTGAAGAAGTTGGAGACGTGTCCCAGGGTGGCCAGTTGGCTGGAGATGACCGAGGTGACGAACGGGTGGGCGTGGCCCAGCGCGTTCACGGCGATGCCGCCGAGCAAATCAAGGTATTCCTTGCCGTCGGCGTCCCAGACGAGCGCTCCGGCGCCGCGCACAAGGACCCGCTGCGGGCTGCCAAACACTCCCATGAGGGAGTCGCTGTAGCGGGCCAGCCATTGGGCGCTGGTGCCTGTGCCGGTCACGGCTGCCGCATTGGCATGGGCGAGTGCCGATGCTGCGGGCGTTTCGGGGGTCTTGCTGCTCATCATGCGTCCTCGTCATCAGGGAAAATTTGTGTGCCGTTGCCGGCGGTGGTCATCAGCTCAAGGAGCACGGAGTGCGCGCTGCGTCCGTCGACGACGGCGGCCCGGGCCACCCCGCCGTCGACCGCGGCCAGGCAGGCACCCATCTTGGGGATCATGCCCGATTCCAGGGACGGCAGCATGGCCCGCAACTCGCTGGCGCCCAGCTCGGTGAGCAGCGAGGACTTGTCCGGCCAGTTGCCGTACAGGCCCTCGACGTCGGTCAAGATGACCAGGCGGGAGGCATCCAAGGCAACCGCGAGGGCGGCCGCGGCGGTGTCGGCGTTGACGTTGAGCACCGTCGAGGCGTCCCCGACCTCCGGGGCAACCGTGGAGATGACGGGGATGCGCCCGGCCTCCAACAAATCCAGGATGGCGCCGGGGTTCACGCCGACAACTTCGCCCACCAGGCCCAGGTCAACGGGCAGCCCGTCAATGATCGTGCCCGTGCGTTCGGCCTGCAGCAGGGCGCCGTCCTCGCCGGAGAGGCCCACGGCGTAGGCGCCGTGCGAGTTGATCAGGCCGACCAGTTCACGGCCCACCTGGCCCGTGAGCACCATGCGGACCACGTCCATGGCCTCGGGCGTGGTGACGCGCAGCCCGCCCTTGAACTCGCTCTTGATGTCCAGGCGCTGGAGCATCGCATTGATTTGCGGTCCCCCGCCGTGCACCACCACTGGCTTGATGCCCACATGGTGCATGAACACTATGTCCTCGGCGAACGCCCGGCGGAGGTCGTCGTTGATCATGGCGTTGCCGCCGTACTTGACCACCACTACCGTGTTGGCAAACTGCTGAATCCACGGCAACGCCTCAATCAGCGATGCGGCCTTGTCCTGCGCGGTTTCCACCGGGTTCATCATGTTGTTCCTTCTTGTGCTGAATCGTGTCCTGCTTATCGCCTGCCGGCTGCGGACCGGGAGTCCCTCGGCCGCGGGCGGCCTGCGGGGTCTCCTTTACGTGGCCTCCGGAAACCCCGGCTCCTCCGCCGTCAGCCG
>JBAUMA010000306.1:0-2292 GCA_049578485.1 Specibacter sp. | reverse complement strand
GGGGGCAAACTTCAAAATCGCCAATGCCTCATTCGCCTGCTTGCCACGAATCAGGTTGACGACGCGCCGGGCCTTCATAGGCGTAACGCGCAGATGACGCGCACTTGCCTTGGCTTCCATTGCTATCTCTCTCGTCTTGCCGCAAAGTCAAGCGCCTTAGCGGCGCTTGCCCTTACGGTCGTCCTTGACATGGCCGCGGAATGTCCGCGTGGCGGCGAATTCGCCGAGCTTGTGCCCGACCATCGACTCAGTAACAAACACGGGGATGTGCTTGCGACCATCGTGCACAGCGATCGTGTGACCCAGCATGTCCGGGATAATCATCGATCGGCGTGACCAGGTCTTAATAACGTTCTTGGTGCCCTGTTCGTTTTCCCTAGCTACCTTTACAAAGAGGTGCTGGTCAACGAAGGGACCCTTTTTCAGGCTACGTGGCATGTCTCCAGGCTCCTATCGCTTGTTCTTGCCAGTACGACGGCGACGAACAATAAGCTTGTCGCTCTCTATGTTGGGACGGCGGGTACGGCCTTCGGCCTTACCGTTCGGGTTGACCGGGTGACGTCCACCGGAAGTCTTACCTTCACCACCACCATGCGGGTGATCGACCGGGTTCATGGCAACACCGCGGACGGTCGGGCGAACGCCCTTCCAGCGCATACGGCCAGCCTTACCCCAGTTGATGTTGGACTGCTCAGCGTTGCCGACCTCGCCGATCGTCGCGCGGCAGCGGACGTCAACGTTGCGGATTTCGCCGGAGGGCAGACGCAACTGTGCGAAGCGGCCTTCCTTGGCGACGAGCTGAACAGAAGCGCCAGCGGAGCGAGCCATCTTGGCACCGCCGCCGGGACGCAGCTCCACGGCGTGGATAACAGTACCCACGGGGATGTTGCGCAACGGCAGGTTGTTGCCAGGCTTGATGTCAGACTCGGGACCGGCTTCAACGAAGTCGCCCTGCTTGAGCTTGTTCGGGGCGATGATGTAACGCTTGGTGCCATCAACATAGTGCAGGAGGGCAATGCGCGCGGTGCGGTTGGGATCGTATTCGATCTCAGCTACGCGAGCGTTGACGCCATCCTTGTCGTGACGACGGAAGTCAATCAAGCGGTACTGGCGCTTGTGGCCACCACCCTTGTGACGTGTCGTGATACGACCGGTGTTATTGCGGCCACCCTTTTTGGGCAGGGGACGGACCAGAGACTTCTCCGGCGTCGACCGCGTGATTTCAGTGAAGTCGGCAACGCTCGAGCCGCGACGGCCCGGGGTTGTCGGCTTGTATTTACGGATTCCCATAGTATATTTCCTCGTTAAAGTGGTCTCCGCTTAAGAAAGCGGACCGCCGAAGATGTCGATTGTGCCTTCTTTGAGAGAGACAATCGCGCGCTTGGTGCTCTTGCGCTGTCCACATCCGAATTTGGTGCGCTTGCGCTTACCGACACGGTTGATGGTGTTGATCGAGTCGACCTTGACGGAGAAGATTTTCTCCACGGCCAGCTTGATTTCGGTCTTGTTCGAGCGGGGGTCGACCAGGAAGGTGTATTTGCCTTCGTCGATCAAGCCGTAGCTCTTTTCCGAGACGACGGGTGCAAGCACTACGTCGCGCGGATCCTTGATGGTGACGGCGCTCACTTGGCGTCCTCCTCAATCGTCTGGGCAGCTTCGCCGCCGGCGGGAACAAAGCCTGCGGCCTTGGCTTCCTCAACGGTTGCGAACCAAACCTCGGCCACGGTGGCGTCATACCAGCGTGAACCAGGCACGTGGTACTTCATGGAGTCCTTGTTGCCCTTGATGGTGCCTTCGGCCTCATCATCAGCGTCAACGGAAACCAGCTCTTCAACCAGGAGCATGCTGGAGGCGAATGCCTCGGCAGCGGCGCGCCCTGAAACGAAGATGTCGAAAGCAGCCTTCGTGAAGACGATGTCATCGGAAACAAGCACGTCGTAGGTGTTGAGCTGGTCAACGTACAGGACGTGGATGTTGGTGATGTTGCGAACGCTCAATGCAGCAACGTCGTTGGCGCGCTCGATGACGACCAACAGGTTCTTGCGTGAGGAAACAGCAGCCAACGTGGCGCGTGCAGCCTTGGTGGACGGCGTGGAGCCGGCAACCAGTTCAGCAACTACGTGGATGCGGTCGTTGCGTGCCCGGTCGGACAGGGCGCCGCGCAGTGCAGCAGCCTTCATCTTCTTGGGGGTGCGCTGGCTGTAGTCACGAGGGGTGGGACCGTGGACAACGCCACCGCCGGTCATGTGAGGGGAGCGGATGGAACCCTGACGGGCACGGCCGGTACCCTTC
>JBAUMA010000305.1:0-2182 GCA_049578485.1 Specibacter sp. | reverse complement strand
GGGGCCAGTGGAACAGGTACAGGGCATAGGAACTGTCGCCAAGCTTCACCAACGGCCGCCAGCTCAGGAACCTGTCCACGCCGTGCCTGCTGCCGGTGAACCCGGCGATGATGATGAAAGCCGCCGACACTGTGGGCCACAGGGCCATATAGCCGGGGAACTGCTGCCCCACCTGCAAGATCAAGCCACAGGAGAGCATGCCGAGCAGGCCCGTCCAGCCCAGGATGATCCTGGTTCGGCGGCTGAACACCAGATACGGCAGGGTCAGGGCCAGCAGGGAGCCGAGTGCAAATTCCCAGAGCCGCGTGCGGGTGTCAAAATAGGCGAACGCCTGGTTGGTGTGGGTGGTGACGATGGAAAACACCAGTGAGATGACAAACACGGCACCAAACATGTAGATCAGCAGGGGCCGGATCTTCAGCCTGCCGCGCCGGGCCAGGAAGGCGGCCGCGGCAAAGATCAGGGGCCACAGGATGAAGATCTGCCCTTGGATCGACAAGGACCAAAAGTGCTGCAGTGGGCTGGCCGTGCTGTGGTCTGCCACGTAGTAGTCCACGGATTCCGCCGCCAGGAACCAGTTTTGGTAGTAGAACAGGGAAGCCCATCCCTGCCCAAAGATGCTGTTCCAGCCCACGTTGGGAACAAACAGGAAGGTACCGGCAAGCGTCGCAAGGAGGGTGACGCTGATCAGGGGCAGCAGCCGCTTGAACAGGTGGACCCAATACGTGAGCAGGTCCAGGACCTTGCCGCTTTCAAGTTTGCGGACAAATTGCCCGGTCAGCAGGAAGGCGGAGATCAGTAAGAAGATGTCCACGCCGCCGGAAATCCGGCCAAACCAGATGTGGTACGTCACCACCATCAGCACGGCGAGGGCGCGCAGGCCTTGCACCTCGGGGAGGAATTTGCGCTGGACCCCTCGCGAACCGGGTGGGGACTCGGCGGCAGCCCGCCTGCCACCGGCCTTGGGTTCGTTCAGGATTCCATGTGTCATTCATTGCACCTTTGGGGTAGACGGCACCGTCACGGCGGTGCGGGATTCCCATCCACGGTACGCGGCCCCGGCGCGGGAATCACATTTGATGAAGTGCCTCACCCGTTGCGGCAAGGACTCGCTGTAGTCTTCGGTCAACTGCCAGCCCCACAGGAAGAAGTCGATGGCCCTGCAAATCCGCATCGTTGTCCCGTCCACGCTTTCCGATTCGGTGGTGGCCATTGCCGTGGCCGAGCCCGGTGTTGCCGAGATCGCCCTGCTGCACGGCGCCTCGGTGTTTCCCGAAGGGGACGTCATCACCATCTCCGTGGTGCGGGAATCCGTGGACAGCCTCCTGCGGAAATTTCATGACCTGGACATTGCCCGGCTTGGCTCGGTCACCGTCACCGCCCCGGAGCTGATGATTTCCCAGCGCCTTGAGGCCGCCGACCAGGCTGTCCCGGGTGACGGCGCCGATGCGATCATCTGGGACGAGGTGGAAAATGACACCAGTGAAGACGCCAAGTTGACGTGGAGTTTCCTGGCCCTGCTGGCCATCGCCGTGTTGCTCGCCGGCATTGGGATCGTCACGGACTCCACGATCGCGATCGTCGGGGCCATGGTGGTGGGCCCCGAATTTGGCCCGCTGGCCGCCCTGTCCCTGGCCGTGGTGAACCGCAAGTGGGCGCTGGCCAGGCGGTCGATCGTGACCTTGCTGGTGGCCTTCCCGGTCGCCATGGTCCTCACCGCTGCGGCCGCTTACGTGTCGCGCGGGTGGGGCTTGTTTGATGCGGAGCAGGTGCTGGCCGCCGGCAAGGCCACCGACTTCATCTACCACCCCGGGCCGTATTCGTTCATCGTGGCCGTCCTGGCCGGCGCCGCCGGCATGCTCTCGCTGATCGGGCGCCGTTCGGCTGCACTGGTGGGGGTGTTCATCTCCGTGACCACCGTCCCGGCGGCAGGGTACGTCGCCGTCGCGCTGGTGTTGAACCAGGCCGACAGGGCTGCCGGTTCGGTTCTGCAGCTGGTGTTGAACATTGCCGGGATCGTCAGCTCCGCCGTCGTGGTCCTGCTGGTCTTCCGGCTGGTGCGGCACCTGCGCCCGGCCCCGACGCGCTACTCGCCCGAACGCGCCAAGCAGGTCATTGGGCGCGTCGGCGTCCACAGCCCGTTCCGCCGTTAAGCAAAAAGACGGCGCTTGCGGTTAAAGCC
>JBAUMA010000304.1:0-46987 GCA_049578485.1 Specibacter sp. | reverse complement strand
GGTGACGTGGCCGTCGTCGGGCAGGCCGCGAGCCAGCCAGATGGTGCTGAAGCCGGCCAGGGTGCCAATTTCCAGCACCCGCCGGGCGCCCTGGATTCGGGCCAGCAGCATCAACAACTTGCCGGCCGTGGGCGCCACCTCAATCCGGGGCATGCCGGCGGCGTCGATGCTGGCGACGACGGCGTCCATGGCGGCACCGCCGTGCACCAGGGTTTCGGACAGATACGTTTCAACGTCAGCCCAGCCGGGCCGGCTCTGATGCTCAACCATGGTCCCCAGCTTAGATCCGTCCGGCCCTCGGGAAAAGGGCTACTCGGCGAGGGTCCCCAGTGCACCTTCGAGCCGCGCGACCTTGCCCGTGAGCTCGCCGGTGTGCCCGGGGCGGATGTCGGCCTTGAGTACCAGGGAAACGCGGGAGCCGTAGCGGCCCACTGCCTCGGTGGCCCGCTTGACCACGTCCATGACCTCGTCCCAGTCGCCCTCGATTTCGGTGAACATGGAGCTGGTGCGGTTGGGCAGGCCGGAGTCACGGACCACCTTGACGGCTGCGGCCACGGCCGTGTGGACCGAGGCGTCGTCGCCCGTGCCTGCAGCCTCGCCGGTGGGGGTGCCGCTGGGTGCCACTGAAAATGCCACAATCATGGAAGTCTCCTTATAGGTTTTTCGAGCCTTCCACTATTGTCCCGCGCCACGGCCCGTCATGGGCACTTGTGCCCATTGGGCGCAGGCAAGGGGGCACTATATGGTTCAACTATGATTGCCTCCCTGATCGCCCGGGCCCTGCCTGCGGCCGACGATTACTACAACAGCGGCACCACCACCGACCCTGCCTACACCGCCGGGCTCGTCTTCGGAATACTGCTGGTGTACCTGCTGATGTTTGTTGTGGCCTTTGCGGTCACAGGCGTGATGTGGGCGGGTGTGTTCAACAAGGCCGGTTACGCCAGGTGGAAGGCATATGTGCCGTTTTACAACAGCTGGATCCTGGTCAAGATCGCTGGCCGCCCGGAATCGCACTTCTGGCTCCAGTTCATCCCGTACGCGGGAATCTACTGGGGAGTCTGCACCCTCAACGACGTGGCCAAGTCCTTCGGCAAGGACTCCGCCTACACGGTGGGCCTGTTCTTTGTTCCGATCGTCTTCGCCAGCATGCTTTCCTATGGCGACGCCCAGTACCGCGGCCCGTCCTACCTGAGCGCCGAGCAAAAGATGTACTTCCAGCAGTATGGTCAGCCTTACGGCCAGCCCCAGCAGGGCCAATACTCCCAGCCTTACGGGCAGCCCCAGCAGTACGCCCAGCCCGGCTACGCGGCCCACGTTCCGGCCCAGCAGGCCTACGGCCAGCAGACACAGTACGGGCAACAAGATCCCCACCCTGCAAACCCGGATGGCTCAGGCCCAACCCAGTAGCCGCAGTCCCGCGGCGGCGGCGGCACCAGCCAGGACCACCACCAAGAATGGCGCCTTGAGCCAGAGGGCTATCGCTGCCGCCGCCAGTGCGCCCACCCGGGCGTCCAGCACGACGGCGGTCCCGCTGGCTGCCGCGTTCACCACGGTCAGCGAGGCCAGCAAGCCGATGGTCAGGGTTCCCGCCACACGGGACATGCGCGGATTCGCCAGCACCTTGGCTGGGACAAGGTAGCCCAAGAGCTTCGTCAGGTACGCGACGGCCGCCGCGATCAAGACCCAGACCCACATACTCATGCGCTCTCCCCTTCGCCCGGTTGGGACCCGCCCTGGTGCGATCCCCTCTGGTGGTGCGCGCCGGCGTCGTGCCGGTACGGCTCAATGTCGGGTTCCAGGCCGTCGTCGTCGTGTCCGGGCCTGTGGCCGGGCCCGAACCAGCCGATCAGCCCGGCCACGAGGGCCGCCACCAGGATCGGCACGCCCGGCGGCACGAACGGGACCACCAGCAGCGTCACCACGGCGCACGCCACGGCGATCGCCGCCGGCTGGAACCCCTTGATGCGCGGCCACAGCAACCCCAGGAACGCAGCCACGGCGGCGCCGTCCAGGCCCCACTGCTTGGGGTCGCCCAGGGCGTCGCCCACGAACGCGCCCACCGCCGTCATGATGTTCCAAAAGATGAAAATGCCAACCCCGGCCACCCAAAACCCGCGTTTTTGCTCGGCGGGGTCGCTTTGGCCGGTGGCCGTGGCCGTGGATTCGTCAATCGTCACGTGGGCCGCGGCGAAGCGGCGCCAGCCCGTGGGCCGCAGGAGGGCGTTGAGCTGCATTCCGTACACGCCGTTGCGGATGCCCAGCAACGCTGAGGCGCTCATGGCTGCCACACCCGTGCCGCCACCGGCAATCACGCCGATGAAGGCAAATTGCGAGCCGCCGCTAAAAAGCAGCAGGCTCAAGGCCATGGTCTGCCAAAAGCTCATGCCCGAAGCAACCGAGAGCGCGCCGAAGGACACCCCGTACAAACCCGTGGCGATGGCGATGGACGCGCCAATCTTCGCGGCCGGTGAATCCTTGAGCTTCATCCCCGGCGCAGGCTCCATGCCCAGGCCACCAGGGGGGCCTGCAATGGCAGGCGCACAGCGTGGATCCACCGCGCCTTGGGTGATCCGTTGGGCCCCCAGGCACGCTGCAGC
This sequence comes from Specibacter sp., assembly GCA_049578485.1. Lineage (GTDB taxonomy): Bacteria > Actinomycetota > Actinomycetes > Actinomycetales > Micrococcaceae > Specibacter. The sequence continues at coordinate 44,387 of JBAUMA010000304.1, read as the reverse complement.
GCCGTCACATGGCCGGCCGTGAACCCGACGAACATGGCGGCCGTGGCGGTCGCCGCGGCCTTGCGCGTGGCCGGAAGCAACAGCCCGACGGCGGCCAGGGCCTCGGGCGCGGCGGACGCCAGCACCCACTGCTGCCGGGTCATGACGCCGAAGCGGCCGCCCTTGTCGGTGCAGATCTCCGGCGGCACCACAGCGTAGTAGAACTTTGGATTGCGCAGGTGGTTGACGGCGCTGGTGCCGAGGAGGGCGGCCAGGGCCCAGGCGCTGGCTGTGGTGAGCTTCATGACCCCATGCTTTCATGGCCGTTGGCCGGATCGGACAAGGCGCCGGCGGCCATGCTCAATTGTTCGGTGCCGTGCAGCGCATCCGCGGCCCGCACCAAGGCCAGGTGGGAGAATGCCTGCGGGAAGTTGCCGGCCATCCGGGCGTTGCCGGCGTCGTACTCCTCGGCAAGCAGCCCCAGCTCGTTGGCATACCCGGCCAGCTTGTCCATGAGGGCGACAGCGTCCTCGCGCCGGCCCGTGTGCGCGTATTGCTCCACGAGCCAAAACGAGCAGGCCAGGAAGGGGTGTTCGCCGGGGGCCAGCCCGTCCACGCCGGTGTCCGTGCGGTAGCGCATGAGCAGCCCGTCGGCGTCGAGCAGTTCTTGCTCGATGGCGGCGACCGTACCGGTCATCTCCGGTGCGTCGTAGGCAATGAAGCCAAAATGTGGCAGGACCAATAAGGCTGCGTCCGTCGTGGTGCCGCCGAAAGTTTGCGTGAACGTGTTCAGTTCCCGGTTGAAGCCGCGCTCCATGATTTCTTCTCGGAGCTGGTCCCGCAGCCGCGCCCAGCGCCAGTCCGGGCCCTCGAGCCCGTGGTCGCGGACGGCCCGAACGCCACAGTCAAAGGCGGCCCACATCATGGCGCGTGAATGCGTGAAATGCTGCAGATCCCCGCGCATCTCCCAAATACCGTGGTCCGGATCCGCCAGGTGCCTTTCCACGAAATCCAGCATGGACAGCTGCAGCGGCCAGGAGAAATGGTCCTCCTCCCCGCCCGCCAGGCGCAGCTTTTCCAAGGCCACCATCACCTCGCCCACCACGTCCGCCTGGTACTGGCCCACGGCTCCGTTGCCGATCCGTACGGGCGCCGAGCCTTCGTAGCCGGGCAGATGGTCCAGCTCGCCCTCGACCAATTCGCGTTCACCGGCCAGGCCGTACATGATCTGCAGGTCCTCCGGATCGCCGGCGACGGCGCGCAGCAGCCAATCGCGCCATTTCAGCGCCTCGTCCTCGAATCCGTGCGTGAGCATGGCTGCCAGGGTCAGGGCCGTGTCGCGCAACCAGCAAAACCTGTAGTCCCAGTTCCGCGCGCCACCAAAATCCTCCGGCAACGACGTGGTGGGCGCGGCGACAATGCCACCGGTGTCCTCATGCGTCAGGGCGCGCAACACCAGCAGTGACCGTTCGACCAGGGCCATGTATTTGCCGTCCTGCTCGCAGTTTTCGGCCCAGCCGTGCCAGCGCGCCAGCGTGTCCGCGAGTGCCGCATCCAAGTCGACGTCGCCGGGCACCGCACGGTGCGACGGATACCAGATGAACTCCTTTTCCACATTCGCACCGGCTTTGACAGAGAACGTGCCGCTGTGTTTATGGTCGACGGCGACGGGCAGGTGATGGCCGCGCAGCAACAGCGCATCGGGTCCGGCCACGGCCAGGATGGCGGGACGGCCGGGCAGCCCGTGGAGCCGGCGCACCCACGGCAGCACCTTGCCATAGCCGGGCCGAATGACGATTTCCTCATGGAACTTCAGGGTTCCGGAGATTCCCTCCACACGCCGCACCACGGAAGCCGGGTTGTCGCCGATGGGCATGAATTCGAGCATGCGCGCTGAACCGCCTGGCCCTTCCCACACCGTTTCGAGGACAAACGAATTGCCCACGTAGCGGCGGCTCGTGATGGTCGCATCCACGGGCTCGATGAGCCACCGCCCGTGCTCCGGGGTGCCCAGCAGCGCCGTGAACACCGACGGCGAGTCGAACCGTGGGAAACACAGCCAGTCGATGCTTCCGTCCCGCCCGATCAATGCAGCCGAGTGCATGTCCGAAAGAAGTGCGTAGTCCTCGATGCGCGATGCCATGGGTCCATGCAACCACACGGTCCTGGGATCACGCAGGATCAAGCAGTACCCGGATTTCCGCCGGCCGGTTGGTGGTCACCTCGGCAACGCCGTGCTGGATGCACACGGCCAGGTCTTCTTCGGTGTCCACCGTCCACACCCGGAAGCCGCGCCCGGCAGCCAGCCATCGTGCCGCGTTCTCCGGGTTTGCCCGCAGGTAGTCGACGCCGGGCCCGGCAAGGTGGGCGACGCCGTCGTCAAGCAGCTTTTCACCCGCGGCCATGGCCCGGCGCATCAAAAATGCCATGGTGTGCCCGGCGATCGGTCCCACATCGAATTCCTCGGCCACCTCGGCGGCCTCCACCTCCTCCAACAGCTGGCACAGGTGGTGGGAGGGGACCCGCTCCGCCAGGTATTTGACGGCTTCGGGGTGGAAACTCATGAAGGACACGCTGACGTTGCCGGCCGCGGATTGCTCGGGGGTCCAGCCGCGCCGGGCCAGCCGTTCCAAGGTGGCGTCCACCAAGGCCGCATCGAAGAAGGCCCCGTACTTGAATTCGATGGCAAGGCCGATGGGCCTCGCCGCGGCCGCCAGAAGGTCCAGGAGTTCATCAAGGGTGAGCAGCTGATCGGCCGTGCCGCCATATTCCGGCGGGATCGCGGCACCCTTCCAAGAACTGAAATCGAGTTCCCGCAGCTGGGCCAAGGTCAGCTCCGCCACCTCCCCGGAGCCGTCCGAGGTGCGGTCAACATCGTCGTCGTGGAGCAGCACCAGGGCCCCGTCCGCCGTCAGGTGGAGATCACACTCAACCCCGTCGGCGCCGTCGACCAGGGCTTGAAGATAAGCGGCGCGGGTGTGCTCGGCAAAGCGGGCGCTGGAGCCCCGGTGGGCAAAAATCCGTACAATCATGGCACCACGCTACGCTTGCGTTATGGCGCAAACACAACAACCCGGCACCAAAACTGTTCCCACTCCGCACCCCGACGCCCAAAAGGCCGCCGCGCTGCGCCGCATGAAGAATATTGCCTTGGGCCTGCTGATCGCCATGGCCGTCATCTTTTGCTTTGCGTTTGCGTTCCAGGCCCGATACCCGTGGCTGGAATATGTCCGGGCCGCGGCCGAGGGTGGCATGGTGGGCGCCCTGGCCGACTGGTTTGCCGTGACGGCGCTGTTCAAGTACCCCATGGGGATCAAGATCCCGCACACCGCCATCATCCCCAACCGCAAGGACGAGATTGGCGCGTCGTTGGGCGAATTTGTGGAGACCAACTTCCTGTCCGAGGCCGTGGTGGCGGAAAAGCTGGCCTCCACCAAGATCGCTGAAAAGGTGGGCGCCTGGCTGTCCAAGCCGGCGAGCGCCCAGCGCGTGGCCACCGAGGGTGCCGCGGCCATGCGCGGCGCCATGGCCGTGTTGAACGACGACGACGTCAAGGACATCATTGAGTCGATGGTCCGCAAGCACGTGCTCGAACCGCCGTGGGGACCGCCCATTGGCAAAGTGGCCGAACGCGTGTTTGCCGAGGGCCACCACCACGCCTTGGTTGACCTGCTGGTGGACCGCTCCACCCAGTGGATCCAGGCCAACCACACCACCATCAGCGGGCTCGTCTCCGACCGCTCCCCCAGCTGGGTACCGCAATTTGTGGACGGCCTGGTGGGCGACAAGATCTACACCGAGATCTACAAATTTGCCCGCGCAGTCCAGGACAACCCCCAGCATGACGTCCGGCTGCAGCTGGACGCATATTTGAAGGACCTCGCACAGGAGCTGCAGCACGATCCGGCCATGATCGCCCGCGCCGAGTCCATCAAGGCCCAGGTCCTGGGCGATCCCGAGGTCCGCGAACTGGCGGGGCGGGCGTGGGAAACCATCAAGGCCGCCGTGTACACCGCCGTCGAGGACCCGAACTCGGAGTTGCGCCTGAAGTTCACCGCGGCCGTGCAGGACTTCGGCACGCGGCTGGCCACCGACCCCGAACTGGCCGGCAAGGCCAACGCGTGGATCGCCGACGCCGCCTCCTACCTGGTGCGCACGTACAAGCACGAGATCACCTCCATCATCACGGACACCGTGGAACGCTGGGACGCGGTGGAGACCAGCGAGAAGATCGAGCTTCAGGTGGGCAAGGACCTGCAGTTCATCCGCATCAACGGCACGGTGGTGGGCTCGCTCGCCGGGCTCGCCATCTTCACGGTGGCCACCCTGGTGTTCCACTAGGCCCGGGGCCGATTCGGCCCCGGGCAGCTTAGGGCCGCAGCTCCTTGGGCACTTTCTTGACCTTGGGCGCATCCAATTCGGATAGCAGCTCGGCCGGGATCGCCAGCGGGGCCGGCCCAAAGGCGCGCTGGGTGGAGGCGACGACGGCGCGGCCCATCATGTAGTTGCCCACCCCGCCCACGGCCGCGCCAATGCCGAACGGCAGCGCCTTGCCCACCACCGACGCACTTCCCTTGATGGCCACCTTCTTCAGGAACCGTTTCTGCATGGACGAGGCAATGCCCTTGACTGCCGAAATGGGCAGGCTCTTGCCCACGGTCTTCCCCCACGCCTGCATGGGCGTCCGGCCATTGCCCAGTGCGTGTCCCGTCAGGCCCTCCAACATTGCGGTGCCCTCCTCGCCCAGGATGATGGCCATCACGGTGACCTGGGCAAGTTCCGGATCCGCCAGCCGGACCCCGTGCAGTTCGGCCACGGACTGGGCGTACAGGGCGGTGGCCTCGAGGAACACCACCGTTGCCGCAGCCGAAATGGACAGCGCTGCAACCGTGCCGACGCCCGGGATGATGGCCGTGGCGCCAATTGCCGCACCGCCCGTGCCCACACCGTTGAGGAAGTCCCGTTCCAGCCGGCGGCTGAGCTCAAATGCCGTGGCCTGCGGGTATTTGCGCCGCAGCCGGCGCAGGTTCGCGAGTACCAGCGGCCGTTGCACCTCCACCGACTTGAGCAACATGCCGTGCACGGCAGGTTTCGGGCGGCCGCTGCGGTCAAAGGCGGCGGCCGCGGCAATCTCCACGGCCGGGTTGGGCCTCCCGGGGGAGGCGGCGAAGCTGTTCTTTGGTGCCTGAACTGCGTTTTTGGCCTTGCGTGCCACGTGATTCCCCTGACGTTGAATTGTCTCTAGGGTAGCCGCCAATCCATGGTGTGGCCCGGGCGTTCACTCAGGGGAAAAGCCTCCCCCGCGGTGGTTAGCCGGCCAGCACTGTCCGGGACGCGGCGTCGTCCTTCACGGCGGCACCAAACAGCCGGGTGCGCAGGGCCAGGAACAGCAGCACCATGCCGGCACTGAGCAGGATGTGGCCCAGGCCCGCAATGCCGGGGATGGCTCCGGAAACCTCGGTGGTGCCGTTGACCTGCAGGATGCCGTGGACCACCATGATGCCCGCCGTCAGGACCAAGCCGGCGTTGTAGGTCCAAAAGAACCAGTTGAACAGCCTTGATTTGGACAGTGCGAACAGCCTTTCCAGAATCAGCACAATGAGCAGCACAATGAAGCCCAGCGTCAGCAGGTGGGTGTGGACGATTGCCAGCTGGGTGTCGCCGGTGAAGTCCTTGCCCTTGGTGAACTCGCGGTAGAACAGGCCCGACAAGACGCCGATGACCATATAGCCGAATGCCGAATAAAAGAGCTTCTTCATGTGCTTCCCCTCGCTGGTGGGTCCCGGTGCGGGCCTTTGCTTCCAGCTTATGAACGCGCACGACGCCGGCCATCAACCTTTTGGTTGACCGGGCACCGACATTTGGCTCAACTTTGCGGGACCGGTGTGGTGGCTGCTTAGGGAGAGGGCACGAAGGAGCCGGGGACGTGGCCGGTGAGGAAGGCGGCGGCGTCGTGCAGCTCGGTGCCCCCGGTCCCGTGGCCCAACCCTTCATAGCGCGCCTCGCTCAGCTCGGTGTTGGCCGCCAGCCAGGCCGCCGTGAAGGCCGTGGCGTCCGGGTTGATGACAAGATCCGCCGTGTCCCGCGCCCAGTAGAAAGGGATTTTGGTGGTGAGGGGTTCCATGGCTCCGAGCAGTTCGTTGCGGAGCACAAAACCGGAGAGCCCCACGCTGGCCGTGAACGCCTCCGGGCGCAGGCGCATCAGCGTGGTGGCCATGGCCATTCCTTGTGAAAAGCCCAGCACTGACACCGAGGTGAAGCCGTGGACGGCCGTGACGGTATCCAGCCATCCGAGCAGATGGGAGGCCGCACCCACCACTTCGGCAAAGTCGTTGGCCAGGAAGTAGTCCAGCAGGAACCAGCCGTAGTCCCCGGAAATGTCCAATGGCGCCCGGGGAGCTGCGCAGGTGAACCCGTGCGGCATCTGGCCAAAGTGGGCGCTCATGCGGGATTCGTCCGAGCCGTAGCCATGGAGCATCAGCAGCAGCGGCGTCCCCGCGCGTTCTTCCGGCGGCCGGGACCAGGCAACGGTATCCATGGCTCAAGACTACGCACGCCGGGGCCTTCGGACACGAGCCGTGAGTGACCTCCACCACAGCAAATCTTTGTTTCTGTGGTTTTTTTGTTGACAAACACAGACAAGCGCAGATAAAGTCATCTGAAACAACATCCTGTGATGTCTGTCACGCGATGGACGCTAGAAAAGGACCACCATGTTTGCTGAGGAACGGCACCAGCGCATCGCCGAACTCGTCGGAGCCCAGGGACGCGCGGGCGTCAATGAACTGGCCGATCTCTTTTCCATCACGCAGGAGACCGTGCGCCGGGATCTCGCCTCCTTGGAAGAGGCCCGCATCCTGCGCCGCGTCCACGGCGGCGCCGTGGCCCTTGACCGGCTGAGCCGCTCGGAGCCGAGCCTGAGTGAACGCCAAACCCAGCGCCGGGACGAAAAACAACGCATCGCCTCGGCCGCCCTGGCCCTGATCCCCCACGCCCAAACCGTGTCCATACTGCTGGATGCCGGCTCCACCACGGCCGCACTGGCGGAGCAACTCTCCGCATGGGTTCCGGCCAAGGACGGCGACGAGCTCCTGGCCATCACCAACTCCCTGCCCATCGCCACCTCACTTGGCAACAACACCCACGTCCTGCTGGACATTCTGGGCGGCCGGGTCCGCGGCCTGACCAGCGCCGTGGTGGGGGCTCGGGCCACCGAACAGCTCGGCGCCCTCCGCCCGGACATCGCATTCCTTGGCACCAACGGCATCCACGCAGACTTCGGCCTGAGCACCCCCGATCCCGTGGAGGCAGCCACCAAGACCGCCATGGTCAGGGCCGCGCGCCAGGTGGTCATCCTGGCCGATGCATCCAAACTCGGAGCGGAAACCCTTGTCCGCTTCGCCACCCTCGAGGAGGTTGACACCTTGATCACCACCACCGCCCCCGCCCCCGATCTGGCGGCCGCCCTGGCCGCTGCCGGCGTCGAGGTTGTGATCGCATGATCGTGACCCTGACCCCCAACCCCAGCCTGGACCGCACCATCGAACTCCCGGGCTCCCTTGAACGCGGCGAGGTCCAGCGGGCAGTGGCCGTCTCCGCACACCCCGGCGGCAAGGGCGTGAACATCGTCCGGGCCCTGGCCGCCTCCGGTATCGATTCCCTGGCGCTGCTGCCCGGTGACCCCAGTGACGCCGTCGTGCTCGCCCTTGAAACGGAAAGCATCCCGCACGTATCCCTGCCCATCGGCGCGGCCCTGCGCAGCAACGTGGCCATCACCGAACCCGACGGCACCACCACCAAGGTCAACGAACCCGGCCCCACACTCACCTCCGCCCAGGTTGCGGCCTTGCTGCAGCTGGCCGTGGAAAAGTCCGACGGCGCGGCCTGGCTGGTGCTGGCCGGCTCGCTCCCACCGGGGGCGCCGGAGAACTTTTACGCGCAGGTGATTGATGCCGTGCGCGGCATGTACGGCGCCGCGGCACCCCGGATTGCGGTGGATTCCTCCGGCGCTCCGCTGGCGGCCTGCGTAGCCGCCTCCCCCGATTTGCTCAAGCCCAACGCCGAGGAATTGGCGGAACTGTCGGGTGTTGGAAACGGCCCCTCACTGGAAGCCGACCCCGACCTTGCCGCGAGCGCCGCACTGGCCCTGGTAAACCAGGGGGTTGGCGCGGTCCTGGCCACCCTTGGTTCAAAGGGCGCCTTGCTGGTCACGGCAGATGGCAGTTGGCAGGCCCGCGGGCCCGTCATCGCAGCAAAAAGCACAGTCGGCGCGGGCGACTCCGCCCTCGCCGGATATCTGCTGGGTACACTGCGCGGAGACCTTCCCGCAGCATGCCTGCAGCAAGCAGTGGCCCATGGGGCGGCCGCCGCTTCCCTTCCCGGAACCCTGGTTCCGGCCCTGCACCAAACCCACCCCGCCGCCGTCGTCGTGACGGCCCTGGCACTAAGCCTTGGAGAACTCTCATGACCTCTCTCATCAACACCGATCTGGTGGTGTTGGACGCCAACCTTGGCGCCGACTCCGCCGCCGTGATCCGCAGCCTGGCCGGCACTGTTGCCGGCACTGGGCGGGCAACCGGCGTGGACGGACTCTTTGCCGACGCCCTGGCGCGCGAACAAAAGACGGCGACCGGCGTTCCCGGCGGCATCGCCATCCCGCATTGCCGCTCCGAAGCAGTCTTGGAACCCACTCTCGCCATGGCCCGCTTGAACCCGGCCGTCGACTTCGGCGCCAAGGACGGCCCCGCGGACATCGTCTTCTTCATCGCAGCCCCCGCCGGCGCCGACAATGAACACCTCAAACTGCTCTCCCGGCTGGCCCGCTCCCTCATCAAGAAGGACTTCACGGCCGCCCTGCGCGCCGCGGCAACCCCGGCCGAGATCGTAGCCCTCGTCGAGGAAGCACTCGCGGACAAGCCAGCAGCGGCCACAGCGAGCACGGCCCCGGCCGCGTCCGGCGTAGCCGGCATGGGGGACCAGGGAGTGGCTTCAGGCACCCGCGAAGCGGGCGGGGTTCCCCATGCCGGCGGAGCCGGGCCGGCCTCTGCCGTGCCCGCCGCACCGCTCCGCCTGGTTGCCGTGACGGCTTGCCCCACGGGGATTGCGCACACGTACATGGCGGCCGATTCGCTGGTGCTCGCAGCCCAGGAGGCCGGCATCGACCTGCAGGTTGAGACGCAGGGGTCCGGGGCCGTGACGCCCTTGGATCCGGCCGTGATCGCCGCAGCCGACGCCGTCATCTTCGCCGTGGACGTTGACGTCCGCGGGAAGGAACGCTTTGCCGGCAAGCCGCTGGTCAGCTCGCCTGTCAAGCGCGGAATTGACGAGCCTGCCAAGATGATCCGGGAGGCCCTGGCGGCTGCTGTGGATCCGAATGCGCACCGGGTGCCGCACTTTGGCGCCGAGGAGAACGCCGAACACAACCAGGAAGCGTCGAGCGAGCACCTGGGCAGCAAGATCAAGAAGGTCCTGCTGACGGGTGTCAGCTACATGATCCCGTTTGTGGCCGGTGGCGGCCTGTTGATTGCACTGGGCTTCCTGCTCGGCGGCTACGGCATCGCACTGGGCAGCACCGCCGATGACATCCTCACGCACAACACCCTCCTGAACCTGCCCGACGGCGGCAACCTGGCCCTGTACTTGGGTGCCGTGGCGTTCAAGATCGGCGCCCTCTCCATGGGCTTCCTGGTCCCGGCGCTGGCCGGCTACATTGCGTTCGGCATCGCCGACCGTCCAGGCATTGCACCCGGCTTCACCGCCGGCGCCATTGCCGTCTTCATGGGCTCAGGCTTCCTGGGCGGCCTGGTGGGCGGCCTGCTCGCAGGTTTGGCGGCCTACTGGATTGGCAGCTGGAAAGTGCCGCGCTGGCTGCGCGGACTCATGCCCGTGGTCATCATCCCCCTGCTGGGCTCCATCATCGCCTCCGGTGCCATGCTCCTGTTCCTTGGCGGACCCATCGCGGCGCTTTCAAACGGCCTGAACCATTGGCTGACGGGCATGTCCGGAGCCTCCGCCGTCGTGCTGGGCGTCATCCTGGGCCTCATGATGTGCTTCGACCTTGGCGGTCCCGTCAACAAGGTAGCCTATGCCTTCGCCGTTGCCGGCCTGGGTGCCGGTTCGGCCCTGAACCACGCACCGTGGCAGATCATGGCCGCAGTCATGGCAGCCGGCATGGTGCCGCCGCTGGCCATGGCCCTGGCCACCGTGATCGACAAGAAGAGCTTCTCCCTCGCCGAGCGTGAAAACGGCAAGGCCGCATGGCTGCTGGGTGCCTCGTTCATCTCCGAAGGAGCCATCCCGTTCGCCGCAGCCGACCCCCTGCGCGTCATCCCGGCCACCATGCTAGGAGGTGCGTTTACGGGAGCCATCTGCATGGCGGCCGGCGTCACCTCGCAGGCCCCACACGGCGGCATCTTTGTCTTCTTTGCGATCGGCAACATCGGCATGTTTATCCTGGCCATCCTGGTGGGCATGGTCATCACGGCGTTCACCGTCGTCGCCCTCAAGCGCTGGGCCGTTCGCAAGCCCGTTCCGGCAGTTGCGGAAGCCGGCGCCAACCAGCTCGTCGCCCAGGGCAGCTAGCTTCAAGGGGCCGGTGATCGAGCCTGTCGAGATCGAGCCGACCACCGATGGCGAACCAAACCTTTACATTCAAACCAGCAAGGAACCAACCATGAGTGAACGCACCGCCACCATTGCCAGCCGCGTGGGCCTGCACGCCCGCCCCGCCTCGATCTTCGCCGAGGCAGCGGGAGACCTCGACCTGGAAGTGACCATCGCCCGCTTGGGCGAGCCCGCCGAGGACGCACTCGATGCGGCCAGCATGCTCTCCATCATGAGCCTGGGTGCCGGGCACGGCGAGGTAGTAGTCCTGCGGGCCGAGGGCGACGGCGCCGACGCGGCACTGGATTCCCTGGTCAGGATCCTGGAAATCGACCACGACGCCTAGGGCTCCAAGCGCTAGAGGGCCCGGACCGCCGTCAAAGGAGGAGGGTGTGTTCCACAATTTGCCGTTGTGGATCACACCCTCCTCCTTTGGTTTCCCCCAGTACCGCGACTGGTGGTTCACAACACGGTTCGCCCACGGTTGGGAATGGTGTTTGCCGGGGATTTGCCGGCCGAGGCACTGGCGGCTGCCCAACTGGCTAGCAGTTGCAAACGCTCCGCACTCGGGGAGCCCGGTTCGGCCGTATAGATCAAGAAGACAAGGCCGGGGTCCGCGGTGATGGAAAGTTCCTCATACGCCAACGTGAGTTCGCCGATGACCGGATGGTTGAACCGTTTTGTCCCCGAACCATGGGTGCGAACGTCGTGGGCACCCCAAAGTTGCCGAAATGTGTCGCTGCGAGTGGAGAGCTCGCCAACGAGGTCCTGTAGTCCTTTGTCATTGGGGTCGCGCCCGGCTTCGGCGCGCATGATGGCCACACACATCTCGGCAAACATGTCCCAGTCCGGGTAGAAGTCTCGGGATGCGGGGTCAAGGAACTGGAATCGGGCCAGATTGGGCGTTCGTCCGCCGTCGCCAATGACCGGCGAGTAGAAGGCACGGCCAAGCTCATTGGTGGCCAGCAGGTTCTGATGCTGGTCACGGACAAACGAGACTCCATCCGTGATCGCGTTCAGGGCCCACTGCAAACTGGGCCGGCTCGCGACGTTTTTGTTAACCCGGCGGCGTGGGCGCCCCGACAACGGGATTCCGTCGGCTGCCCGCGCCAAGGCGTAAAGATGCGTCCGCTCTGTGTCGTTGAGGTGGAGTGCGCGGGCGATGGAGTCCAGAACTGATGACGATGCTCCGGCAATTGAGCCACGCTCGAGCTTGGCGTAGTACTCGACGCTGACGCCGGCGAGCATCGCGACCTCGATCCGGCGCAGCCCCGGCACTCGCCGATTCGAACCTGCGGGGAGACCGGCCATCTCCGGTGTGACCTTGGCACGCCGGGACATCAGGAATGCGCGCACTTCGGATTGGTTGTCCATATCAACGAGGGTACTTGTCGCTGGCACTGCGTGGGGTGCCCTGCTGGTACACCTCCTGGCAGGGACTCCCCCCTTTGGATCCACGGGTATTTACTGAAATAACGACATACCCAATGTCCCTGTCATAGTCCGGCGCAATCGCCGCCGAAGCCGGTCCAGGTAAGACCATTGCAGGCTCGAAATACCCTTGCCTTCGAACGAACATGGCGATCCGAGTGCGTGGCGCCAATATCTAAGGAACCTTTTTGGAAACCGTCACCCACGAACCACCACTACTCGACGCAGGAACAGAAACACGTCTTCCCATCGTCACCTTGATCATCTTGGCGGTGATCGGATTTGTGCTCGTCGCCATGGAAACCATGCCTGCCGGTCTTTTGCCGGTCATGGCAACCGGGCTCGGTCTAAGTGAAGGTACTGTCGGGCTTTTTGTCAGCGTGTACGCCCTTGGCACGGTCATCGTCACCATCCCGGCAATAACCCTGACCAGGGCGATGCGCCGGAAACCACTGCTGCTGGCAGCCCTTACCGGCCTGATCCTGGCCAACAGCGTCACCGCAATCAGCAGCGACGTGACGCTTTTGCTCGTCTCGAGATTCGTCGCCGGCGCCTTCTCCGGGATTATCTGGGGGATGCTCGCCGCCTACGGTCGCAAGATCAGCCCACCCCGACGGTCCGGTCTGTCATTGGCAATCGTCTCCACCGGCGCGCCCGTCGGCTTCGCACTCGGGACACCCCTTGGATCGTGGCTAGGAACCACCTTCGATTGGCGGTGGGCCTTCGCCGGTCTGACAATGGTCGCCCTCCTCGCCGGGATTTTGGTAGCGCTGATCGCCCCGGACGCCCAGGGGCAACCCGGCAAGTCCCGGCTCCCCGTAGTGCGCGTGTTCAGGATTCCCGGGATCGCGATAATCCTCGCTGTCATCTTCACCTGGATGCTTGCCCACAACACCATCTACACCTACATCGCACCCTACTTGCGGGCAACCAGCAGCGGCCTCACCGTCGACGTCCAACTCTTCGTCTTCGGAATCTCCTCAGTTGCGGGAATCGTCGTCACGGGGGCACTTCTCGACCGGCATCCCCGACTCCTGCTTCACGGCAGTGTCACCGCATTCATTGCGGCAGGCCTGATGCTTCTTCTCGGCCATGCCTCAAGCCCGGCGATCATCGCCGCCACCGTCATCTGGGGTCTCACCTTCGGCGGCGCGGCAGCACAACTCCAGGCCGCCCTGACAAGCACTGCAGGTGCCGACTCGGATGTGGCCAATTCCTTCCTGCCCGTGGCCTTCAATATCGCGATTTTCATTGCCGGAATTCTCGGGGCCACTCTTCTGACACGGTTCGACGGGCTCGTCCTTCCGATCATCATGGTGGTCCTTGGCGCAGTGGCACTCTTCCTGACAATCTACGGACGCCGCACAGCCTTCAGCGCGCGGCCATGACTCACCGGCGGCCTGCTTTTCTGGTCTGTCGGGAACCCCAAAGGCCTGACTACGATGGGCCTGGGCCAACAATTCTTCACCAACAACAAGTAAGGCACACAATGAACATTGAACCCGCCATGCCAACCTCAAAGAACCCGGCAGCCCAGTTCGCCGGCGACGTTTGGCTCGACCCGATCGCGCTGCCCCACGAGCCCGGCCAGACCATGGTCGTCGCGACCGTCCGGTTCGCTCCCGGCGCCCGCACCGCCTGGCACTCCCATGTGAACGGCCAGTACCTCCGCGTCACCCAGGGCGTGGGCCGTTTCGGCACCCGGGACGGCAAGATCATCGAAGTCCACGCCGGCCAAACGCTCTACACCCCGCCAGGTGAGGAGCACTGGCATGCTTCGGCCCCCGGTTGCTTCATGGAACACATCGCCATGCTCCAAAACGGTGACGACCCCTCCACGACCACCACCTGGAACGAGCACATCACGGACGAAGAATACGCCGGCTCCCTGGCTTCGACCTCGGATGGTTCGCTGTGAACCGCTAGGGCATGGAAAGTGCCTGAGTGCATGGTCGCAAGCGCGTCAAAGTCCGCCACAAACCTGACCGGCTTATCTAGCACAAGCATACTAAATAGGTTCCCGGCAATCTCAAAAACTGCGACTTTTCAAGGGTTTTGAGCGCTGTGGCGGGGGTCTCCTTCGGTGCCAAAATTAGTCCATCTGCTAGAATTGGAAGTCTGCCCGTAGCGATGCAGCAGAAAGTCGCAAGCAAATGACCTCCGTAAGGGGATGTACAAATGCCCAATGACCGAAGCAAGATTCAACCGGAAATACGTGTTAAGGACACCGCAGAACGACCGCCGGCCCGGCCCAAGTTGCCCCGCCTGCCACAGCTCAAACGACGGCGGCTTGCCGTGGATGACGTCAACGTTGTCAACAAGCCAATGCTTAGGAAAGCCATCGGCGGCACCATCGTCGGTAACACCATGGAGTGGTACGACGTAGGCGTTTTTGGCTACCTCATCACCACCATGGGTCCGGTGTTCCTGCCGGAAGCCGACAAGAGCGTGCAAACCTTGTTCCTCCTGGGAACGTTTGCCGCCACCTTCCTTGCCCGCCCGCTTGGCGGAGTGGTCTTTGGCTGGCTCGGTGACAAGGTCGGCCGGCAAAAGGTGTTGGCCGCCACGCTGATGATCATGGCGGCATCAACATTCGCCGTGGGCCTTTTGCCCGGCTATGCACAGATCGGCATTTGGGCTGCGGTCCTGCTGGTCCTGCTCAAGCTGGTGCAGGGGTTCTCCACAGGTGGCGAATATGCCGGTGCCACGACGTTTGTCAGCGAATACGCCCCCGATAAGCGCCGGGGCTACTTTGCCAGCTTCCTGGACATGGGCAGTTACCTGGGCTTTGCCCTGGGTGCGGCCCTGGTCTCGGTGCTGCAGCTAACCCTTGGCCAGCCCGCCATGGAAGCGTGGGGCTGGCGCATTCCGTTCCTGGTGGCCGGACCGCTGGGCCTGATCGCGATCTACTTCCGTAGCAAGATCGAGGAATCCCCACAGTTCCAGGCAACCCTGGATGCGCAGGCGGATTCGGCCAAGAACGCCGTCGCGTCCGATGAAGACACCTCGCAGGGCCCCATCAAGCTCGTCAAGGTGTACTGGCGCCAGATTGTGCTGGCCATGGTCCTGGTGGCCGCCGCCAACACGGTGGGCTACGCCCTCACCTCGTACATGCCCACGTATCTGACCGAATCCAAGGGCTACGACGAAGTCCACGGCACGCTGTTGACCATCCCGGTCCTTGTCATCATGGCCGCCTGCATCCCCTTGACCGGCCGGCTCTCCGACAAGATTGGCCGCAGGCCGGTCCTGTGGGTGGGCGCCATCAGCACCGTGGTCTTTTCGATACCGGCGTTCATGCTCATCGGCGTCGGCGAGATCTGGTCAACGCTGGCCGGGCTTGCCCTGATCGCCTTCCCGGTGACGTTCTACGTTGCCAACCTGGCGTCGTCACTACCGGCGCTGTTCCCCACGTCCAGCCGCTACGGCGGCATGGGCATCGCGTACAACTTCTCGGTAGCGATCTTCGGCGGCACCACGCCATTCATTATTAAGATCCTGATCACCGCAACCGGGAACGACATGATGCCGGCGTACTACCTGATGTTCACCTCCCTGATTGGGGCCGGCGCCATCTTCTTCCTGCGGGAATCGGCACAAAAGCCGCTGCCGGGCTCAATGCCCAGTGTTGACACCTTGGACGAGGCGCACGACCTGGTGGCCAGCCAGGACGAAAACCCACTCTTGGACATGGACCACATGCCCTTTGACGACTCCTATGAGCCGGCGACGCCGGGCACCGGCATCCCCGTCACAGTGGGCCTACCGCAGGCCGTGCCCTAAAAGCAGCGGCATAAAGTCAACCCCTACACGCCGTTCACGGCTGCAGCCGGCACGGGAATCTCGATGAAAATCGTGACTTTCCCGTGCCGGTTTTGTGCCTGGATGTGGTGCCCGGGCACGCGGACCGGGCGGTACAGGTGCCCGAAAGGGTCTTCGATGCGTGCCTGCTCCAGCACGTGCCGGCCGGAAAGGCTGCCGTCGATGTCCGCCAGTGTGAGCGGGTGGGTCTCCGCACCATCCACCACGAGGTTCCAGGCGACGGGCTCGAGGGCATGTTCCAGGTACAAAGTCTCAAACATGGAAACCAACAGCCCTTCCCGACCGACGGGGTAGAACCGGCGCAGCGGGTATTCCTTGGGATTGCCGCGTTGGGCCTTCATCCATGCCTGCCGCAACCAGGAGAAGTCGACCGGGCCAAGGGCTGTGCCCAGCGACAGGTGGCGCTGCCCGTCCATGACCAGCCGGTAGCCGCTGCCGTCCCGGTCCACGATGCAAATGGCCTGGGCCGTGTATTCAAAGTCCCCCACAACTGCTGCCGCGGACGGATAAAACCCGAACTCACCGGCGTCGTCCACGGCCACGAATCCTCCGGAATGAAACGGTGGCGCTGCCGGGCCCGAAAGTTGCTGCGTTGAGTCTTCAACCTTGTTCATGCCGACGTCTCCCATAAGGACGGTGCGGCGGTCCCGATGACCGCCATCCCCTGTCTTTAATGGGACCACCGGGCGCGGCTGCCGGCGCCGATTTTGACGGCTTCCATACGGTGGCGGCGGCAATCCTAACGCCGCGTTGACCCGCCAGGATTCGTTGAGGGGACACATCACCCCGCCTAAGCCCAAGGGAACCCTTTGTTTTCAGGGGGTGATGTGTCCCCTCAACGGGCTGGGGATCACCTGCCGCGGTTGCCTGCGGCGGCAGCCAGCTTGTCCGGCACCAGCTTGCTGAGGGCAATCAGGGTGGAGTAACGGCGGGAGGGGATGGAAACGGCCTTGCCCGCTGCATTGTCTGCCAGCCCTTCGCGCACCACTTGTTCGGGGTTCAGCCACATCCAGGATGGAATGCGTTTGAGGTCCGCGCCCATGCGTTGGTGAAATTCGGTGTGCACAAAACCCGGGCACACCGCCGTCACCGAAACGCCCCGGGGGCCGTAGCGCAGATTGGCGAAGCGGCTGAAGCTGATGGCCCACGACTTGGCTGCCCCGTACGATCCACGGGGAATGAAACCGGCAACGCTGGCCACGTTGATGATGCGCCCGGTGCCGCGTTCGAGCATGGGCCCGAGGGCGGCGTGCAACAGGAACATGGGTGTGGTTGCCAGGATTTTCAGCTGGTTCGCTTCATCTTCCATGGTGTTCTTCTCAAACGGCTTGACCAGCCCAAATCCGGCGTTGTTCACCAGGATCGACACCGGCCGGGTGCGATC
Organism: Specibacter sp.; assembly: GCA_049578485.1. Classification (GTDB taxonomy): domain Bacteria; phylum Actinomycetota; class Actinomycetes; order Actinomycetales; family Micrococcaceae; genus Specibacter. Next base: position 27,169 of record JBAUMA010000304.1, on the reverse strand, counting down.
CGCCAGCCGGGCACTGACGGCAGCGACGCCGTCGTCGGTCAACAAGTCGGCCGGCAGCACCTCTACGTGAACGCCAAAGTCCTGGTGCAGGCGCACCGCCTTGGCCTGGAGCCGGGGCACGTTGCGCGCAACCAACACCAGGTCATGCTGCGAACGAGCCAGCTGTTGGGCAAATTCGGCGCCCAGTCCGGCGGTCGCACCGGTGACTAGCGCGACCTCCCGCACCACCTACTGCCCGTCCGGGAGATCGGTGTACTGCTGGTACAGGTCCTGATGCCGTTCCACGTACCGGGCAACGAACGGGCAATGCGGGATGATGCGCTTGCCGGAAGCCACCACGTCATCGAGCGCGTACCTGGCCATGACCTTGGCCAGCCCGCGACCCTCAAAACCGGCCTGTGTCTCCGTGTGGATGAGGTCGATGTGCCCGGGCAAGTCGCGGAACACGATGATGACGGCCAGTTTGTCCGCCTCGTGCAGCTCATACCTGTGCTGGGAATCGTTGCGGGTCATGGTCACATCGGCGTCGAAGGCTTCGGTCTGTGCAGCTGGTTCGTCACTCATAGAGCGAGCTTGGCACAATGGCGCGGTGCTGGCAACAGCTCCGCCGTGACGTTTATGCCCCGGCGCCGCCCTGCCAAAGGGCCGTGAACGGGGCACCGGAAACCACGCGGTTTTTGATGCCTTCGGTCACGAACGCCTTGGCGGTGCGTGCCGCCTCCAGGGGTGTAGCTCCCTTGGCCAGTTCCGCCGTGACAGCCGCCGCAAGCGAGCACCCGGCACCGGAAACCGCCACCTCGCCCACCTTGGGAGCAGAGAGGACTTCAAGGGTCTCGCCGTCAAAGAAAACGTCGACGGCGTCGGCACCTTCCAGCCTTACCCCACCCTTGGCCAAGACCGCGGCCCCGCTGATCTCGTGGATCGTGCGGGCGGCCGCCTTCAGGTCCTCGATGTTGTTGATGGCGAGGCCGGAGAGCGATTCGGCCTCGAAGTGATTGGGCGTGACAAATGTGGCCAGCGGCAGGATCTGTGCCTTCAAGGCTTGGTCGGTATCCAGCGCGTGGCCGGGCTCCTGGCCCTTGCAAATCAGCACCGGGTCCAGGACCACGTTCTTGAAGCTTGCCGCCTTGAGCGCGGTTTCCACGGTGGTGATGGTGGCCGGGCTGCCCAGCATGCCGATCTTCACGGTCTCCAACACTGTCGGTGCGCCGGACGCGGAGCCGTAGGCCGCCGTCGTGGCCTCCAGCTGCTCGGCAATGACCTGCTGGTCCACGGGCACAAAGCGGTGGTTCCAGTTGTCCTTGGGGTCGAAGGAGACAATGCAGGTCAGGTTCACGATGCCGAAAACGCTCAACTCCTGGAACGTCTTGAGGTCGGCCTGGGCACCGGCGCCGCCAGTCGCTTCGGAGCCGGCGATGGTCAAGGCAAGGGCGGGGGCGTGGGATGTCATGGCTCCATTTTGCCACCTCGGAGCGGGGTACGGGATTCCATCGTCCGGCCCCTCGTTCCCAGCCCTGCCGAGCGGTATCACCGCCTCATGCACTTAATCCGGGAATGAGCTCACCGCCAAGGAGCCCGCCGTGGTCTGCCAGAATTCCGCATTCACCCTATGCACGCATCCTGTTGCGAACTACGCGAACAGTCTGGGGCGTTCTCTTGGGTGGCCCTGGCAGTGATCCCGTTCGTGATTGTTGGCATGACCGGCTCCGGTCCCCCGCTGTTGCTTTAACTGCCTTTGGCCATGATCGGCAGCCCGACACCATGCGTGCCAACTCGTACAGCACGGACCGGTTCAAGGCCACGGAACGCAACAGTGACATGACCCTGGCATCCGGCGGGCCGCACGCGGCCTGACCGCGGCATCAAAAAGGACCCCCTCACTGGTGAGGGGGTCCTGAAGCGGTGGGCCCTATGGGGCTCGAACCCATGACCCACGGATTAAAAGTCCGATGCTCTACCAACTGAGCTAAAGGCCCGACCTAGCGACAACTTCACGCGGAAAGAGATCCCTCCGCGGAAAAGTTACCGGACATTAGACTACCCCACGGCATGGCCCGGATTGCAATTTATGCCCGGATCGGCGCGGAAAAGCGGTGCCACCGGCCAGCACCGGCGCACGGGCACCCAAGCCAAGGCGGCCGGCGTCGTCCCCCGGCGGCGACCCGGTGCCCGCACAACCTCGACCACGCCGGGCAGCAGGCGTAGTGTCGACTCATGAATCACGTACCAGGCAACCGCGCTCCCCGACCGCACAAGCCGCTGCCCTTTGCACCGGCCGACTTTGAGCCGTTCGCCGGCGGGACCGATCCCGCCCGGGTGTCCGAGGCCGCGCACCTTGCTGCCCGCGCCTTGGTCAATAACGGCCGCGAGAGCAATGACCCCGAAATCACCAAGCGCCTCGTCAAGCTCGCCGACAAACAAGGCCTTGAAGCGATTGCCGAGATGTGGGCGGCCAGCCCGGCCCGATCCCTGCCCGGCGCCCTGTGGCGGCTGTATGCCCTGCGTGCGGCCACCCTGCAGGACCCGGAAGGGATCAGCGTGTTCTTCCGTGCCGGCCAGCACAAGGCCCAGGTGGCCAACGCCGTGGCCGGCGTTGCCGAGCCGCCCGGTGCCGAGGAAATCACCACCATGGCCAACGCCATCCTGTCCGGCGCGTTCGACGGCGACTTCGACGTTGCGCTGGAACGTTCCGCCGCGTTTTGCCGGGTAGTGGCATTGGGCCAGGCAATCGTGGCCAACGACCGCGAGGCCGCCCACCCGGAACATGCCTCTGCCCTGACCAAAAAGGCACACCAACTGGTGCGCACCGCCGAAGACCTCGAAGGCGCCGCCGCATCCTGGCGCAAGGGTGAACTGGACTAAAATCCAGCCCACATCTTGTGACCCTCGCCACCTGTCCAAACCATTGCCCACAGGCTCCGGTTGACAGCACGGGCACAACGTAGAACACTAAAAGTGGTGTCGAACTGCGGAACCCCCGGGCTCCATTTTTTAGCCGCTTTGAGCGGCCCTGTGCCGAGAGGCGCTCCCGGTTCGACACCACTTTTATGCCCGGAATCCGTCCCAAGCAAAGGTCTCCTGAAGTGAAGTTGCGATTCTTCCCCCAAGAGACTGCGGGGCTGGACACCCTGGCCCGCATGGCCGGCCAGGTCCTGGCCGGCACCCACACCCTGGCCGAGCTGCTCGGGGCCCACCGCACGGATTTTTCCGCACTGGCGGAGACCATGCGCCAGCACGAAGGCGCCTGCACCGCAGACTTTGCCACCCTGCTGACCACCATGCGCACCAGCTTCATCAACCCGCTCCCCCGCGAAGACCTGTACGCGCTGGGCCGGCTGCTCCATGAGAGCAGCGAAATCCTCACGGGGGCGGCCGAACTCATCGAGCTGTACGCCCTGGACAGGATCCCGCAACGCGCCGGGGACCAGCTGGAAATCCTGTCCAGGCAGGCGGAGCTGACCGCCGGCGCCATGAAGGCGCTCAACGACCTGGACTCCCTCGAGGACTATTGGCTGGAGGTCTTGCGACTGGCCAAGCGGGCCGACCACACGCACAGGGTCCTGGTGGCGGAACTCCTGGAGAACCACAGCCCCACGAGTTTTGCCAAGTACCGCACCGTGGCCGACCAGCTCGCTGCCGGAAGCGCGAAGATGCGCTCCATTGCCACGCAAGTGGGCAGCATCATCGTCAAGGAATCCTGAGCTTGCTCGCGTTCCTGCTCGGCGCCGTGATCGTCGCGGCGGCGATCTTTGCGTTCCTGAACGGTTTCCGCGACGTCTCCACCGCCGTCGCCCTTTCCGTGCGCACCCGCGCCCTGACCCCCACCATCGCGGTCCTTCTGGCCGGGCTCTTCAACTGCGTTGGCGCCCTGCTCAGCGTGGCCCTCGTCGGCGCCTTCGCCGACAGGCTGTTCACCGTGCCGCCCGGGCGCAACGGGCTGATCCTGCTGTTGGCGGGGCTGGCCGGCGCGTGCCTGTGGGGGCTGTACCAGTGGTGGCGCGGGTACCCGTCGTCATCCACGCACGCCCTGATCAGCGGGCTCGTGGGGGCTTCCCTGGGCTCACTGATGCTCGGCCACCCACCGCTGCAGGGCATCAACACGACGATGTTGACCCTGGTGGTGCTGCCGCTGGTGGTCTCTCCCATCATCGCCTGGGTGCTTGGTTTTGTGGCCGTCTACCCCACCGCCTGGGCCGCCCGGAACACCGCCCCCAACCTGGTAAACAGGCGCACGCGCCAGATGCAGTCGGTGGCCGGTGCCGCGGTGGCGTTTGGCCACGGATTGCAGGACGGCCAGCGCACGACGGCGGTTGTCTTGTTTGCGCTCGTGGCCGCGGGCGTGAGCGGGGCCGGGCAGGTGCCGCTGTGGGTGCCGATTTTCACGGCCGTGATGTTGACGGCTGGCACGTTGTTTGGCGGTTGGCGGATTTCCTACACCCTGGGGCACCGCCTGGTCCGGATTGATCCCATGCGCGGGTTCGTGGCACAGATGGTCGGGGCCGCGTTGTTGTTTGTGGGCGCCATTGGCCTGGCGCTGCCGCTGTCCACCACGCACACCGTCACCGCCGCCATTGCCGGGGCCGGGAAGAACCAGCGCTTCTCCGTGACCAACGGCCGGCTGCTGCGGCGCATTGTGGCCATGTGGGTGGCAACGCCGTTCGCCTGCGCATTCCTGGGCGCCTTGTTCTTCCTGGCGCTCTCCCCCCTCGCCTGAGCCGTGGCAGGGACACTCTGCATCGTTACCGCTTGGCTGCGCCGTGCATGGCGTTGCGGACCAGCTCGTCGGCAAATTCGACGGTCAGCGGTTCATCGGGGATGAGCAGGCGGTGGTAGCAGGCACCCCAGAGTTGGTCCACGATGACTTCAAGGGAGATGTCGTCACGGAGCTGGCCCCGCCCGCGGGCGCGCCGGAGCGCGGTGATCGCCAAGTCCCGTCGTGGCCGGGAGTACGACGCCGAAAACGCCTCGCGCAGGGCCGGATCGGTTTGCGCCGCCCCAATCAACTCCGCAATGACCGTGCCGCCCCCCTCCTCGGCCAGCAGCCGGACAAAGGCACGCAGTTGGCTGCGCAGGTCCGCTTCAATGTCACCGGTGTCGGGAAACTCAAGAGTGTGCTCAACGCGGCTAAAGTAGGCCTCTGCCGCCAGGGCGCCGACGCTGGGCCACCACTTGTAAAGCGTGGTCTTGCTGGATCCGGCAAAGGCGGCCACCTTGTCGAAGGTGACGGCCGCCAGGCCTTGGTCAAACATCAGGGCCGCCGCGGCGTCGATGACCCCTTTGCGCACCTCGGCGGTGGGCCTGCGGCCCCGGCCGCTCCGTGGGGGGCGTTCGGCGCCCGGCACAATATTTATGGACATGTTGTCCATTATGCCTTATCTTCATTTATGTACAGGTAGTTCATATAGGAGATGAAATGGAAGCCAAACAGACCCGCAGTGCAATCGTGACAGGCGCTTCAGGGGGCATCGGGCGCGCCGTCGCCGAGCGCCTGGCCGCGGACGGCCTGGCTGTTGTGGCGCACTACAGCGGCAACCGGCAGCGGGCCGAGGAAGTGTCCGCTTCAATCCGCGCCGCGGGTGGACAGGCCATTGCCGTCGGCGGCGACGTTGCGGACGAGGCCGCCATGGCGGCGCTGTTCGATGCGGCGGAAGAAGCGTTTGGCGGGGTCGACGTCGTCGTGCACACCGCCGGCATCATGCCGCTGGCACCCGTCACGGAGCTGGACCTTGAGGAGTTCGACCGGGTTGTGCGCATAAATGTGCGCGGCACCATGGTGGTCGCCCAGCAGGCGGCGCGCCGGGTTCGCACGGGCGGGGCGATCGTGACGTTCTCTACCACCGTCACCCGGCTCCAGCAGCCGGGCTATGCGGCCTATGCGATGTCCAAGGGCGCCGTGGAGGCCCTGACCCTGATTCTGGCCCGCGAACTGCGCGGCCGCGACATTACCGTCAACGCGGTCTCACCGGGCCCCACCGACACCCCGCTGTTCCGTGAGGGGAAACCGGCGCAGCTCATCGACACGATTGCGGGCTTGAACCCGATGGGACGGCTTGGCACCCCGGAGGACATCGCCGAAGTGGTCGCGGCACTGGCCGGGCCGGTTCGCTGGGTCAACGGGCAGGTGCTGTACGCCAACGGCGGCGCCGCCTAGGTCATGGAGCGCACGCACGCGGTAGCGTCCACCCGATGCAATAGTGCAGCCACTGCTCACTATGCGCATCCCTCTACGGGCGCGTTGCGCATACCCTAAGCCGACTTTCGCTATGCGCAGGGCCGGACCTCCGCTACTGCGCCACAAAGCAAGCTGCGCAAGTCACGCCGGGCCACGTTGCGCATAAGGAAAGTACTGGGCCCACGCCTGCGAGGGGCCCCGGCCGAGGAACGAGGCTGGGCCGGTGGCTGGGGCCCCGCCTGCCAGGTTCCCGAAGAATCGCGCCAGCGATTGTTCGGGCCGGCGGGTGGGGACTACCCGAAGCGGCCGGAGACGTAGTCTTCCGTGGACTTCTCGGCAGGGTTGTTGAAGATGGTGGCGGTTTCGGCGAACTCGATCAGCTTGCCGGGCTTGCCGGTGCCGGCGATGTTGAAGAACGCCGTCTTGTCCGAGACGCGGGCCGCCTGCTGCATGTTGTGCGTGACAATCACCACCGTGTATTCGTCCTTGAGCTCGTTGATGAGGTCCTCAATGGCGAGCGTGGAGATCGGGTCAAGGGCCGAGCAGGGCTCGTCCATGAGGATCACGTCCGGGGAAACGGCAATGGCGCGGGCGATGCACAGGCGCTGCTGCTGTCCGCCGGAGAGGCCGGAGCCAGGCTTGTCCAGGCGGTCCTTGACCTCGTTCCAGAGGTTGGCGCCCTGCAGGGACTTCTCCACGAGCTCATCGGCGTCGGACTTGGGCATGCGCCGGCTGTTCAGCTTCACACCGGCCAGCACGTTGTCGCGGATGCTCATGGTGGGGAACGGGTTGGGCCGCTGGAAGACCATGCCGATCTGGCTGCGGACCGTCACCGGGTCAACGCCGTCGCCGTAGAGGTTGTCGCCGTCCAGCAGCACCTTGCCCTCAACGCGGGCGCCGGGGATGACCTCGTGCATGCGGTTCAAGGTGCGCAGGAACGTGGACTTGCCGCAACCGGACGGGCCGATGAACGCGGTGACACTCTTGGCATCAAGGGTGATGTTGACGTCCTCCACTGCCAGGAAGTCGCTGTAGTAGACGTTGAGGTCGCTGACGTCGATGCGTTTGGACATAGTAATGAATTTCCGTTTCTAAAAGTTAGCGGCCGGTTTTGGGCGCGAACATGCGGGCCACCAGGCGGGCGCCGAGGTTCAGGAGCATGACCAGGATGATCAGCAGCAACGCCGCGGCCCAGGCACGCTGCGTGGACGGATCCGGGTTGGACGGCGAGGTGGGCGTCATGATCTGCGTGTAGATGAACGTGGGCAGGGACGCCATCCAGCCGGCAAACACGTTCGTGTTGATGGAGGTGGCGAAGCCTGCCGTCACCAGCAGCGGCGCCGTTTCGCCAATGACCCGGGCAATTGCCAAGGTGACGCCGGAGGCGATGCCGGAGATCGCCGTCGGAATGACCACCTTCAGGATGGTGCGCCACTTGCGGACACCCAGGGCATAGGCGGCCTCGCGCAGCTCGTTCGGGACAATCTTGAGCATTTCCTCGCTGGAGCGCACCACCACGGGGATCATCAGCACCGAAAGTGCGACGGCGGCCACGAACCCGGTCTTGGTTCCGGGGCCCATGATCATGGCGAAGAACGCGGCAGCGAACAGGCCGGCAACGATCGAGGGGATGCCCGTCATGACGTCCACCAGGAACGTGATGACCTTGGAGAACTTGTTGCCGTCGCTGTATTCCACCAGGTAGATCGAGGTAAGCAGGCCCACGGGAACCGAGATCAAGGTGGCCCACAAGGTGATTAGCACCGAGCCGAGGAGCGCGTGGTAGACGCCGCCCAGGACCGGGGTGTGGTTGGTGGTGGACGCGTTGTCCTGGATGCCGCTCACGCCGTTCATCGACGTCGTCAGGAAGCCCGGCGCCAACAGGCCCGGGATGCCGTTGACCAGCACGGTCCAGATGACCGAGATCAGCGGCAGCAGGGCCACCAGGAACGCGCCAACCACCAGTGAGGTGGCGAGCTTGTCCACGGCCTTGCGGCGGCCTTCAACAATGGCGGAGCTGGTCACATTGCCGGCTGCGAAGAGCACGGCGGACAGCAGTGCCCAGCCAAAAACGTTGAAGCCGGCCAGGGACATAAGGGCGGCGGCCACCACAATGGCGGAGCCGGCCACCACGTAGGGGGTGTACTTGGGCAGGCGGCCGCGCGTCAGGGCGGAGCGCTTGCGTTCTGTCATGAGCGTGGCCATCAGTTGGCTCCTGAGAATTCTTTGTGGCGGTTGATGATCCAGCGGGCCACCATGTTCACGACCAAGGTGATGAGGAACAGCACCAGGCCGGCCGCAATGAGTTCATTCAGGCGCAGGCCGAATGCTTCGGGGAAGTTCAAGGCGATCTCGGCAGCGATGGTCTGGTTTCCGGACCTGATCAGGGAAGCGATCATGGGGCCGGAGGACAGCACGAGGGCCACGGCCATGGTCTCGCCGAGGGCACGGCCCAAGCCGAGCATGACGGCGCTGATAATGCCGCCACGGGCAAAGGGCAGCACGGTCATGCGGATCATTTCCCACCGGGTGGCACCCAGGGCGAGTGCCGCTTCCTGGTGCAGCATGGGCGTCTGCAGGAAGATCTCCCGGGTCAGGGAGGCGATGATGGGCAGAACCATGACGGCCAGGACGATGCCGGCGGTCAGGATGGTCTTGCCCGTGCCGGAGGCGGGTCCGCCAAAGATCGGGAGCCAGCCCATGTTGTCAGCCAACCAGGCGTAGGGGCCCTTCAGCTGCGAGGCCAGGAAGCTGGCACCCCAGGCACCGTAGACCACCGAGGGGATGGCGGCCAGCAGGTCCACCACGTAGCCGAGTCCGCGGGCAAGCCGGCGGGGGGCGAAGTGGGAGATGAACAGGGCCACGGCCACACCGATCGGCGTGGCGATGATCAGGGCGATGGTTGCCGCGATCAGCGTGCCGATGACAATCGGGAAGATGTAGGAGAAGAAGCCGTGGCCGCCCGTGATCTCGGCCGCCGGCACGGCAAAGGTCGGAAGTGCCTGGATGATCAGGAACATGGCCACCGCGAACAGCACGGCGACAATCAGCACGCCGGCGCCCAGCGCCGCACCGGAGAACACTTTGTCTCCGGTGCGGCCCGAGCCGGCTTGCCCTCTTCCCGCTTTGGGGGCGAGCTTGGTGGTGGACAATCTATTCCCTTTGTTTTTCGTACCTGGCTACTTGGCGACGGTGATGGAGTCGATCGAAGCCTTGGCCTTGGCGGCGAGCGCGGCCGAGAGCGGGGCGCTCTTTGCTGCGGACGCTGCCTGCTTCTGGCCGGCGTCGCTGACTGCGTAGTTGCCGAATGCCTTGACCAGGTCGACCGTTGCGGCGTCCGGGTAGTGGGCGCAGAACACGGCGTAGGAGACCAGGACGGCCGGGTAGGCGCCGGCAACCGTGGTGGTGCGGTTGAGCTTCAGGGACAGGTCGCTGGCGTTGCGGCCGGTCACCACGGTGGCGTCGTCAACGGCCTTGGCGGCGGCTTCGGCACTGACGGGCACGTAGGCGTCGCCAACCTTCAGCTCCACCTTGCCCAGGGCGTCGGTCACGGCGGAGTCGTCGGCGTAGGTGATGGCGCCGGCGGTCTCGGTGACGGTCTTCACGACGCCGGAGGTGCCCTTGGCGTTTTCGCCGGGCAGGGCGGAGGGCCAGTCACCGGAGGATGCATCGCTCCAGACGCTCTTGGCGGCCTGCGCCAAGTAGTCGGTGAAGTTCTGCGTGGTGCCGGAGTTGTCCGAGCGGTGCACGGGGGTGATCGCCAGGTTCGGCAGCGTGGCGGACGGGTTCGAGGTCTTGATGGCGGCGTCGTTCCAGTTCTTGATTTCGCCGCGGAAGATCTTCGCGATGGTGTCGGCGTCGAGCTTGAGGTCCTTCACGCCCGGGACGTTGAACGTCACGGCGATGGGGGAAATGTACCAGGGGACGTCGATGGCGCCGTCGGGGCCGCACTTGGCCTTCGCGTCGGTGAGCTCGGCGTCCTTCATGTACGCGTCGGAGCCGGCGAACTGCACGGCCCCTGCGATGAGTGCCTTGCGGCCGGCGCCGGAGCCTTCGGGGGAGTACTGGATCTTGGCGTTGGCGTTGCTGGCCGTGAAGCCGGCCGTCCAGGCGTCCATGGCTGCGGAGATGGACGTTGCGCCCGTGCCGGTCAGGGTGCCGGTAACGGAAGCGCCGGTGGCCGCTGCCGAGGTGCCGCCGTTGCCGGGGCTTACGACGTTGTCAGTGCCGCAGGCTGTCAGTGCCAGCGCGCCGACGGTGAGTACTGCTGCAATGCGGCCAATGTGAAGTGCCTTCACGCGATTTACCTCTTCGGTGGGTGTCTTTGGATTCCTTACTCTCTGAAGTTACGAGGACGAAGTGACGCCATGGCCCACCCCAAGTGAACGGCAGGTTAACGCTAATGGGATTCTTGGTGATCAAGCACGACGCCGGTGCCTGGGGCCGCGTCCCGCCTCGCCGAAGGCCGGGCGCGGCATAGACTTGTCCGCATGCCAGAGTCAGCCAGGCCCGCCGCGACAGTGTTGTTTCTGAAGCGGCGTGTCCGTTTGGGGCTGCGACGCAGTTTCAACTCGGTGCTGCCTGCCCTGCTGATCACCGTCTGCGCCGTGGGCGCCTACTTTTTCTCCGAACGCGTGCTGGGCCACCACGGTCCCTTGTTCGCCGCGACCAGCGCCATCATCGCCCTGGGGTTTTCGCGGGATCCCCGCCTGCGCCGGGTGTTGGAGGTGGGCCTGGGCTGCACCATCGGCATTGCTGTCGGTGACACGCTGCTGCATTGGCTGGGTTCGGGCATATGGCAGGCGGCCCTGGTGGTGTTCCTTTCCGTGCTCCTGGCCAGGTTCCTGGACAGCGGGGCCATCTTCACCACCCAGTTGGCGCTGCAATCCTTGCTGGTGGTGTTGTTGCCCATCCCGGCAGGCGGGCCGTTCACGCGCAGCATCGACGCCGTCGTCGGCGGTTGTTTTGCCCTGGCGGCCACGTTGCTGATCCCCCGGGATCCGCGGCGCGAGCCCAAGGACGATTTGAAGATCATGCTCGGCGAGCTGGCCATTGTGCTGCGTGAATGCGCCTCCGCCCTGTCCTACAACGACGCCACCACGGCCTGGCACGCCCTGGTCCGTGCCCGCAACCAGCAGCCCCGCATTGACTCCATGCGCCAGGGGCTTCGGAGTTCCGTTGAGATTGCCCGGCTTTCGCCGTTGTACCGCCGCCACCTGGACGAGGTGGAGGGCCTGGCCAAGCTCATGGAACGGGTGGACTATGCCATGCGGTCGGCCCGGATCCTGGCCCGCCGGCTGACAAGTGCGATCAACAATGCCGCACTCTCCGATACCGGCACCGTCCACCTTGCCGAGGTGCTGAGCGAGTCCGCGGCCGCCGTCGAGGAGCTCGCCGCGGCACTGGCCCATGATCCCTCCGGCGCCGGAAAGTCCTCGCTCAGCCATGCCAGGGACTCCCTGGCCGACATCGCCATGCGGCTGCATCCGGCCAGGCTGGAAATCACCCGCATGGAGGGCGAAGCCGTGGTGCTGCTGTTCAGGACGCTAATGGTGGACTTGTTGGAGACGGCAAAGATGGACCCGGTGGAGGCCCGGGACCTGCTGCCGAAGTTGTAGTACTTTTGCACAGCCCGGCTGCTACGGATACGCCGGTGTCGGTGCCCGGCGCTAGGGTTGAACCATGGCAACAAAAACGGCAAAGACCAACACCGGGCAAAACTTTCGCTGCGGCGAATGTGGCTGGACGGCGGTCAAGTGGGTGGGCCGCTGCGGCGAATGCCAGGCCTGGGGCACGCTGGAGGAGATTGGCACGGTTGTTGTGCGGACCACGGCGGCCACCACAGTGGTCCGCCCGGCGCAGCTCATCTCCGAAGTGGACGCGTCCAAGGCCGCCCACAACCTCACAGGTGTGCCCGAACTGGACCGCGTGCTTGGTGGGGGCATGGTGCCCGGCGCCGTGATCCTGCTCGCCGGCGAACCCGGGGTGGGCAAGTCCACGCTGTTGCTGGATGTGGCCGCGAAGTTTGCCCGGAACGAGCACGGCCGCGAACCGCAAAAGGTGCTGTACCTGACGGGCGAGGAGTCCGCGGCCCAGGTGAAACTTCGGGCCGAAAGGATTGGCGCCGTTGCCGACACCCTGTATTTGGGTGCCGAAACGGATTTGGGCACTGCACTGGGTCAGGTCGAGGCCGTGCAGCCCACGCTGTTGATCGTGGACTCCGTGCAAACCTTCAGCAGCGCCATGGTCGATGGCAGCGCCGGCGGCGTCTCCCAGGTGCGCGAGGTGGCGGCCTCCCTCATTGCCGCGGCGAAGCGCCTGAACATGACCACGCTGCTGGTGGGGCACGTGACCAAGGACGGCTCCATTGCCGGGCCGCGACTCCTGGAGCACCTGGTGGACGTGGTGTGCCAGTTCGACGGCGAACGCCACTCGCGCCTGCGCCTGCTGCGGGCAGTGAAAAACAGGTACGGGCAAACCGACGAGGTGGGCTGTTTTGACCTGACCGACGACGGCATTGAGGGGCTGGCCGATCCGAGCGGTCTTTTCACCTCCCGCACCAGCCAACCCGTGTCCGGAACGTGCATCACCGTCACCATGGAGGGCCGGCGCCCCCTTTTGGCGGAGGTGCAGTCCTTGTTGACCCCGTCCATGGGTTCCCAGCCGCGCCGGACCGTCAGCGGGCTCGATTCCACCCGGGTGGGCATGCTGCTGGCCGTGCTGCAACAGCGCGCCGGCGTGCGGTTGGATGCCGACGACAGCTACGTGGCGACGGTAGGCGGGGCGCGGTTGAGCGAGCCTGCCATGGATCTGGCGGTTTCCATGGCCATCGTCTCGGCCAAGGTCAACAAGCCCGTGCACCACAAGATGGTGGCCTTTGGCGAGGTTGGCCTGGCCGGGGAAGTCCGCCCGGTGCCGGGCATCAACCAGCGCATCCAGGAGGCATACCGGCTGGGATTCACGCACGCCCTGGTGCCCAAGAGCCCGAACGGGCCGGGCGAAATTCCGCCGAACTTCACTGTGAAGGAAATCGAACACATTGCCGAGGCCACCGAGCTGCTGCTCCACGGCTAATCCGGTGATCGAGCCTGGGGCCACGGCCGCGAGGGCACCAGACCGAGCTTGCGAGGTCAAGGAGCGGCTGGGGAGCGAGATCCGGTGGGCGGAGCCAGCACCCAGGCCACCAATTTGCCCGCCAATCCGTCCCCCCAACCCGGATTTTGGCCCAATTTTGCCCGAAAATGCCCTATCGCCCCGCAGCTCCCGCCAAACTGGCGTGCGGGACCGCAAAACCCGCAAGTTCCCACTATCATGGGCAGAGTGACTTGCTCGGATTCCCGCGCTTGAAAAAAAGGATTCGCCAATGCTTCGCAGCCCCGAAGAGGCCCTCAAGGCCACTCTCGCCCGTGTTGCCCCGGGGACCCCGCTGCGAGATGGCCTTGAACGAATTCTTCGTGGCCGCACGGGGGCCCTCATTGTGCTTGGCATGGACAAGACGATGGAGAGCTTGTGCTCCGGCGGGTTTGAGATCGGCATCGATTTTGCCCCCACCCGCCTGCGCGAACTGGCCAAGATGGACGGCGCCATTGTTTGCGACAAGGATGTTACCAAGATCCTGCGTGCCGCAGTGCAGCTGGTGCCGGATCCGAGCATTGAAACCCAGGAGTCAGGCACCCGCCACCGCACGGCCGAGCGCGTCGCCATCCAGACTGGCCTTCCCGTGGTTTCGGTGAGCCAGTCCATGCAAATCATTGCCCTGTACGTGGATGGGCTGCGCTACGTCCTGGAGGGTTCGGAAAAAGTGCTGGCCCGCGCCAACCAGGCCCTTGCCACGCTGGAACGCTACCGTGCCCGACTGGACCAGGTGACAAGCTCGCTCTCGGCCTTGGAGATTGAGGCCATGGTGACCGTTCGCGACGTCGCCGTGACCTTGCAGCGCCATGAGATGGTGCGCCGCATTTCCGAGGAAATTGCCCAGTACGTACTGGAACTTGGCGCGGACGGCCGGCTCTTGTCGCTCCAGTTGGACGAGCTTTCGGCCACGCGCGGCTCGGGTGCCGACATGGTGATCCGCGACTACACGGACCCGCTGGTCACCGACGTTGATGCCGCCGTCGCCGCCCTGCAGGACATTGACCAGGCCGACCTGATCGATTTGAACCTGATCGCCGGCATCGTGGGCCTGCCCACAGCTGACTCCCTTGAAATGATCATCCAGCCCCGCGGCTACCGCCTGGTTTCCGGACTGAAGGCCGTGCCGAAGGCCGTTGCCGGCCGGCTCGTGGATCATTTTGGCGGCCTGCAGGACCTGATGGCCGCCACGATTGACGAGCTCATGGTGGTTGACGGCATTGGCGAGCTGCGGGCCCGCACGGTGCGTGAGGGTTTGTCCCGCATTGCCGAGGCAAGCCTTTTGGACAGATTCCTGTAAGGCGCAAAGGACCGGTCCGGTTGAACAGGAGCTATTGCAGCTCGAACACGACCTTCGTGCTCGACCACTTGCCCAGCGTCGCCACAAACACGTAGGTGGCTCCCCCGCCGCCTGGTTGCGCCTCGACCTTGGCGCATCCCGGGGCGCTGCGGTTGCGCTTCCAGGTGAAGTTGGCGGTTTCCGAGGTGCCCGGCAACAAGTTCTTGACCAGGTTCGTTGAGTCCGCCTGGCAGTCCTTGGAGCTGAACACTGCGTCCTCGCCGCTGGTGATCTTGAACTCCATCTGGCTGGTGCCAACGTTGATGTCGCACGGCGCGTTGCCGGTGTTTGTCACCCGCAGCGTCAGCTTGGGGTCCTCCCCCTCCGGGTAGGAGGTCTTGTCCACGGCGCCGCTGACCTTGATTCCGGCCTCATCGCACACGGCCGACGCCGGAGTCCCCGGCTTCGCCACTGGATTCGCGGCCGGTTTGGCCGTCGCGGATGAACCGGCACCGGCCTGCCCAGCGGCTTCCGGGGCCGTGCCCGCACCCAGGAAGTTGGCCAGGGCAAAGGCCCCGGCAATCAATGCGCCGAGCACGATGACGGCCAGCACGGCAACCACCTGCCGTCGTCGGCGGTAAACCTTTGCGGAGACCTGCGGCTTGCGGGCAGGCTGGCGCGCGCTGCCGCCCTGCCCGTCGTTCCCTGATGTAGCCACATTTCAAGCGTAGCGAAGTCCCGGCGCCCTCCACACCAACCACGCCGCCGGTTCGACGTGTGATCTTGCCCGGCGGGATCCGCGCCCCACAGCTACAGTTGAAGTGCCCGCAGACCAGTCACTGCGGCACGAAGGAGACACCACGTGCACCAGGAAATCCGGCAATGGTTCCGGCAAACGGCCAGGGACCTGCCTTGGCGCGGGGACTGCCCGCCGTGGGGCATCCTGGTCAGCGAGATCATGCTGCAGCAAACGCCCGTGGTCCGGGTACAACCCGTCTGGGAAGAGTGGATGAAGCGGTGGCCGACACCGGCCAGTTTTGCCGCCGAATCCCAGGGCGAGATCCTGCGAGCCTGGGGGCGGCTGGGATATCCGCGCCGGGCCCTGCGCCTGCACGCAGCGGCCACGGTGATCGTGGAACAGCACGACGGCGCCGTCCCGGACACGTTTGAGGAACTTTTGGCGCTGCCCGGCATCGGCACCTACACGGCGGCCGCCGTCGCGGCTTTTGCCTTTGGTCGGCGCGAAACCGTGGTCGACACGAACATTCGGCGCGTCCACGCCCGGCTCGTCATTGGCCAGGCGCTGCCCGCCCCCGCACTTACCTCCGCGGAGATGAAACTTGCGGCCGAGCTGTTGCCGGCCGATCGCGCCGAATCGGTCGAATGGAACGCCGGGGTCATGGAGCTGGGCGCGTTGATTTGCACGGCCCGCAGCCCCAAGTGCGATCTCTGCCCCGTCCGGGACCAGTGCGCGTGGATTGCCGCCGGCCAGCCCGAACCCACCTACATTCCCAAGGGGCAGCCGTGGGCGGGCACGGATAGGCAGGTCCGCGGTGCGGTCATGGCAGTGCTGCGGGCCGCCGAATCGCCCGTCCACGCGGAGTTGTTGTGGGGCCCCGCCGTCGAACTGGATGCCGCAGTTGCGCACACCGCACATCCCGCAGGGGTTGCCGCGGCCCTCGCCAAGCTGCACGATCTCAACACCCACGCACCCCAGCTCCAGCGCGCCCTGGCCGGCCTGGTAGCCGACGGCCTGGCCCAACTTTCCGACGACGGCTACCAGCTGCCGCGTTGATCGAAGGCACCGGTGATCGAGCCTGTCGAGATCTCGGAGTCTCGCTCCCCCGGCGCTCCCACCAAAAGTGAGACGGCGTTGCCGAAAAATGCGCCAAAAGTGAGACAGCGTCTGAGCGGCCGACGGCGGGCCGGGGTCAGAGCTCGCCGAAGCCGTTTTCCACCTCGCTGCGGACCAGGTCCACGGCCCTTTGCGCGTCCGGGCCCGTGGCCGTGACGCGCAGTTCGGTGCCCTGGCCGGCGCCGAGGGCCATGAGCAGGAACACTGACTGCGCGTCGACGCCGTTGATGTCGATGTCCACGTCCATGGCTCCGAGCGCTCCGGCGAGCACTGCGGCCGGCCTCGCGTGCAACCCAATGGGGTTGATCACGGTCAGCACCGCGGTCACCGACCCCTCCGTTACGGCTGGCCCGGCAACAGAAGCAGGCTCGCCCGAAGCCTGCGGCATATCCACATTCCGGCCTGGCTGAAGGACGGTTTCCGCCGCCTTCACCACCACGGCGAGCGCCGCTCCGCCCTGCGCGGTGACGGCGGCCGCAATGGAGCCTTCAACGAGGGGTGCGTCGGCCACCACCACGTTTTCCGGGTTGCCCAGGAATTCCAGGGCCGACTCGGCCGTCATGACGGCCGATCCCAAATCGGTCAGCACCACCACGCCGTCGCCGGTGTCCGCCAGCTCAAGGGCTTTCATGACCTTCTCCAGAGACGTTCCGATGCCGCCGTCGTCGGTGCCTCCGGCCGGGACCAGCGTGACGTCACGGGCCATCTGCTCGGCCAGCTCCACCACCCCGGCGGCCAGCTGGGCGCTGTGCGAAACAATGACCAGCCCGACGCTCATGCCGCGGAACCGGTTGAACCGTTGGACCCGGCGGCGGCGGAGTCGGCGGCGGCGCGCAGGATCAGCGCAGACGAGGCCGCACCGGGGTCGCGGTGCCCGATCGCCCGCTCCCCCAAATAGCTGGCCCTGCCCTTGTGCGCGATCAGCGGATCCGTGGCAACCGCACCAGCCTCGGCGGCCGTCGCAGCGGCAGCCAGCACTGCTGCCGGGCTTTGACCCGTGCCGGCCGCCGCAGTGGCGGCGTCCACGGCGGGCGTCCAGGCGTCGATCATGGTCTTGTCCCCGGTTTCGGCCTTGCCACGGGCCACGACGCCGTCGCGGGCCGCGGTCAGCGCGGCGGCCAGCAGCACGGAATCCAGTTCCGCGGCATCCCCCACGGCCGTGGCTGCGCGCAGGAACGCCGTCCCGTACAAGGGGCCGGCGGCGCCGCCCACCTTGGACATCAGGGTCATGGCCGCCATTTTGAACGCTGCCCCAGGCGTTGCGGGCGTTTCCTCGTCCAGTTTCGCCAGGATCGCGGTGAAGCCGCGATCCATGTTTTCGCCGTGGTCGCCGTCGCCGATGGCCCGGTCAAGTTCGATCAACGCCATGCGGTTCTCGGCCACAACTGCGGCGCTGCACCGCAGCCAGTCCGCCGCCCAGGACGCGCCAAGGGTGTTCCCGGCAGGAGTGTCAGCCATTTACATCCCCCAACGTAGTGCCGGCGTGTTGACGGGCGCGTCCCACAACTGCGTCATTTCATCATCCAGGCGCAGCACCGAGATGGAGCAGCCCTGCATTTCCAGTGCCGTGATGAAATTGCCCACCAGCGACCGTTCCACCACCAGCCCGGCGTCCTCCAGCACCTTGGCAGCGTGCCGGTACACGATGTACAGCTCGCTGGCGGGGGTGCCGCCCATGCCGTTGACAAACAGCAGGACTTTGTCGCCCGGCGTCGGCTTCAGGTCCGCCAGGATGGGTTCGAGCAGCCTGTCGGTGATGCCGTCGGCGTTCTCCATGGGAATCCTATGCCGGCCCGGTTCGCCGTGGATGCCGATGCCAATCTCAATCTCGTCCTCTGCCAAGTCAAAGCTCGGCACTCCGGCGTGCGGGACGGTGCAGGCGCTCAGGGCCACGCCCATGGTGCGCACGTTGTCGTTGACGCGCTGGCCAATGGCGGCGACCGCGTCCAGGCCGTCCCCGCGTTCTGCGGCGGCGCCCGCAATCTTTTCCACCAGCACGGTCCCGCCCACCCCACGCCGGCCGGCCGTGTACAGCGAGTCCTCCACGGCGACGTCGTCGTTGACCAACACCGTGCGCACCTCGATGCCGTCGGCTTCGGACATTTCCGCAGCCGTCTCAAAATTCAGCACGTCGCCCGTGTAGTTCTTCACAATATGCACGACGCCGGCACCTGCGTTGGCCGCGGCCGTCGCCGGAATGATTTGGTCGGGGGTGGGCGAGGTGAACACGGCGCCGGGCACCGCCGCATCCAGCATGCCGAAGCCCACATAACCGGCATGAAGGGGTTCGTGGCCGCTGCCACCGCCGGAGATCAACCCGACTTTCCCCGGTTTTGGCGCATCTTTGCGTGTAATGAACAAGGGGTCGGGGTGGACGGTCACGTGGCCGGCGTGCGCCTTGCCAAATCCTTCCACGGATTCGTCAACTACTGCCTTGGGATCATTGATGAGCTTTTTCATGGCGGAGCCCTCCGAGTCGATCAGTAAGTAGGGGAACGCGAGACGATCACGTCCTGGCTTGAACACTACCCGGCCCGGTTGCCGCTTGATAGGGGCAACCGGGCCGGCCTGCATCAGCCCACCAGCTTGTAGACGGTGGAGTTGCCGACGGTGGTGGCCGTATAGTTTTGCTCCACCCATGTGGCAATGCTCGAGCTGCCGCCCAGGCCCGATCCTGCCGCTCCGGCACCGCCGCCCATGCCGCCGCTGATGAAGTAGCTGACCTCGCCTTTGGCCACCATGGCCTTGAACTGCGCCAGTGTGGGGTAGGGATCCGAGCCACTCCAACCGCCCAGGTCGATGACCGAGGTGCCGGTGGCCAGTTCCAGATCGGCCGCACTGCTGGCCCCGGAGATGATGGCCGACCATTTGGTGGTGGTCCGCTCGAGCAACGAGTACAGCGTGGCGGACGAGCCCGCGGCGTTGCCGCCACTGCCGGCACTGCCGGCGTTCCCCATTCCCGGACCACCTGTCCCGCCCGGTGCCGAGCCTTGGGCCGAAGAGGAGGGGCCCGACGTCGGGATGGAACCGGTGTGCCCCTGGGCCGCCGTGGCCAGCGTCCAGGCGGCGGGCGCCAGGCCCCCGGCCAACAGCGAGAAGACAATGGCCGCCGCAGCCCCGGCTTTGAAGGTTCCCACCCGCAATCGGTCCAGCCGCGTCATGACCGCCACCCCTCCGAGGACGCCGCAGGCAATGACCACATATTTCAGCCAGGGCAGCCAAGAAGGGTCGCGGGACAGCAGCACGGCTGACCAGATTGCACTTGCGGCCACCAGCACCGCCAGGACAACCCTGGCCGGGACATGGTCGCGCCCGCGCCACAGTTCGACGGCGCCGATCCCCACGAGGGCGGCCACGGCCGGTGCCAGCGCCACCACGTAGTAGGGGTGGATGGTTCCTTCCATGAAGCTGAACGTGAGTGCGGTGACCAACAGCCAGCCGCCCCAAAGGATCAGGGAGGCACGCACTTGGCTGGTCCGTGGTGCTCGGCGGGTAAACCAGAGCCCGGCCACCAGCGCTATCAGGGCAGCCGGCAGCAGCCACGAAACTTCGGCGCCAAAAGCACTGCCGAACATTCGCAGGATTCCGGTGGCACCTCCAAATCCCGTGTTCCCGCCGCCTGCGAGGCCCCCGGCGGCGGCACCGCCGGTACCGCCGCCGCCCCCGTTTCCGGTCCCGCCCAGGATCCGGCCCAGTCCGTTGTAGCCCAGGGCCAGGTCCCAGAAGCTGTTGTTGGACGAGCCCGCCATGTACGGCCGAACCGATACGGGCGTGAGCTGGAAGGCCAGCAGGTATGCCCCGGAGACTGCCACGATTCCGGCCACGGCGGCCATCAGGTGGGCGATCCGCCTGCCCAGCGTTGTGTTGGCGGCCCACAGGTAGGCCAGCCCCATCGCGGGGATGGTGAGGAAACCCTGCAGCATCTTGGTCAGGAAGGCCAGCCCGATCAGGGCCCCGGCCAGGGCTAGCCAACGCCACCCGGGCTTTCCAATTGCGCGGACCACGGCGTAGGCCGCAGCCACCAGGCACAGGGTCAGCATGGCGTCGGGGTTGTTGAAGCGGAACATCAATGCCGCGACGGGGGTTGCCGCGAGCGCTCCCCCGGCAATCAGGCCGGCGCCGGGGCCGCTGACGCGTTTGACCGCCGCATACAAGAGCGCGACGGCGGCCACCCCCATGAGTGCCTGTGGCAGCAGGAGTGTCCAGGACGAGAACCCGAAAACACGCCCCAGCAGGGCCGGAATCCACAGTGATGCGGGCGGCTTGTCCACCGTGATCGCATTGCCGGCGTCGAGGGATCCGAAGAGCAGGGAGGTCCAGTTCTTCGTGCCGGCCTGGACGGCCGCAGCGTAGAAGCTGTTCCCGTAGCCGGAATTGTTGAGATTCCAAAGGTAGAGGAACGCGGTGGCGACCATGAGGGCCAGGGCACTGGGACGCTGCCAGCGCGGCCGGATTGCGGAAGCCTGCGGTTGCGCGGGGGCGGCCGTCCGGGGCGTGGGCGCGGAAACGGTTGCGTCGTCCACGGCCACTTTCGTGATGGCGCTCATTTACCTGCCTCCCCTGCGGTTGTGGTGGCGCCGGTCCCCGAGGGGGTTCGGAAGATCCAGAGCCGGAATGCCAGGAATTTCACCAAGGTGGCCACCAGGTTCGCCAACACCACGGCCACCACTTCCACGGTCCGGTTGGGGCCGCCCAACGCGTGGATGCCCCACAGGGCCCCCGCCGTCAGCACCCAGCCCACGGCAAAGACCAGCAGGCCAAGGAATTGGTGCCGGAACACCCCGTCGGTGCCCGTCCGGCCAAAGGTGAAGTTGCGGTTGACCGTCGTGTTGGCGACGGCGGAAACCAGAAGCGCCGCAAAGTTGGACCATTGGGCGTCGGCCACCAGCCGAAACGCCAGGAACAACAGCACATAGAACAGCGTGGAGGCAACCCCCACCACGGCGAAGCGCATGAGCTGGCCTACAAGCCCGTGCCGCCCCGCCGCGCCGTCGTCCGCAAGGGGTTTTCGTGCCATGGCCGCCCGCAGTTCCGCCACCGGAATTTTCCCGTTGACCAGGTCCCGGCTGATTCGCGCCATGCCGCGCAGGTCGGCAACGGCCGTGGCCACAATGTCCACCTTAGAGTCCGGGTCGTCCGTCCAGTCCACCGGCACCTCGTGGACCCGCAGCCCGCACCGCTCCGCCAGCACCAGCAGTTCGGTGTCGAAGAACCAGGCGTCGTCACAGGTGTGTGGCAGGAGCTGGCGCGCCACGTCGGTCCGGATTGCCTTGAAACCGCATTGGGCGTCACTGAAATGTGCGGCCAGCAATCCGCGCAGGAGCAGGTTGTAGCCCCGTGAGATGAATTCGCGCTTCGGGCCACGGACCACCCGTGAGGAACGGGAAAGCCGGGTCCCCACGGCGAGATCGGAGTGGCCGGACACGAGCGGGGCCACCAACGTGCCAAGGGCGTTCAGGTCCGTGGACAGGTCAACGTCCATGTACGCCACGATGGGCGATTGCGAGGTCAGCCACGCAGTACGCAACGCATGCCCGCGGCCCTTCATGCCCAGGTGCAGCACGCGGACGCCGCTCAATTCCCGGGATAGATCGTGGGCGATTGCCAGCGTGGAATCGGTGCTCGCATTGTCCGCCAGGGTGATGGTGTAGGAGTAGGGAAAATTCTCGTCAAGGTGGCGGTGCAGCCGCCGGACACACGGTTCCAGGCTCCGTTCCTCGTTATACACGGGAATGGTGATGTCCACCACGGCCGGCGCGGTGCGGGGCGTGATGTTCCCGGAGCTTGGGCCGGACAGGGAGCCGCGCGGTGCGGGTTCTTGGTGCGCCCGCGGCTCCAGCAGTTCTTGGGGGCTTGATGTTGTTGTCATGGTTCAACAATTGCCGGACATGATCAGCCCCGTTTAGGCCGAACTTAGGTGCAGGCTGTGCGTATTTGGCCGGGCCCGGCATTGGGCCGGCATGGCCCTGCGCCGTCAGGCGGTTTCGGTTGCCGGCAGCGAAATGGTGAATTCGGTGCCGCCGGGTCCGCTGGCCACGGCAATGCTTCCACCGTGGGATTCCACGATCGCCTTGACGATGGGCAGGCCCAGCCCGGTGGTGCCGTCGGTTCCCGAACGCGCCGCGTCCGCCCGGGCAAACCTGTCAAAAATGCGCGGCAGGAAGGCCGCATCAATGCCGTTGCCCAAGTCATTGACCTTGATGACGACGACGCCGGCGCCTGGTTCCAGGGCGATGGTCACCGGTGTGCCCGGGTCCGTATGTTTGCGCGCGTTGCTGAGCAGGTTCGCCACGGCCCGTTGGAGCTGGTCCTGGTCACCGTGCACCATGACGGCGTTGTCGGGAACGGCAATGCTCCACCGGTGTGCCAGCCCACCGGTGCGAGCGGAGGCGGACGCATCGGATATTTCCGCATCCGTTGCCGCCTCCACCACGAGTTCGGTCAGGTCCAGCTCCACCATGTCCGGTGCACGGCCTTCGTCGTAGCGGGCCAGAAGCAGCAGGTCGTCCACCAGGTTTTGCATGCGCAGCGACTGGGACCTGACCCTTTCCATCGCCTCCCGGCCGCCGTCGTCGAGGTTCTGGGTGCGCATTACCAGGTCAGAATAGCCCCTGACCGAGGTCAGCGGCGTCCGCAGTTCGTGGCTGGCGTCGGCCACGAAGCTGCGCACCTTGCTTTCGCTTTCCTGACGCGCGGCAAGGGCGCCGGCAACGTTGTCCAGCATGCGGTTGAGGGCGAAGCCCACCCGGCCCACCTCGGTGTCGTTGTCGCTTGGTTCAATGCGCTCCATCAGCTCCACGTCCCCCGTATTCAGTTGCAGCTCGGCAACGCGGTTGGCCACGGCGGAAACGTGCTCCAACGGTTTGAGGTTGTGGCGTATCAGCACGGTTCCGGCCACGCCGGCTGCCACGAGCCCGGCCCCTGCCACCAGCACCATGGTCAGCCCCAGCGAGGACAGGGTGCCATTGAGCGTTCCCAGCGGCAGGCCCACCGTCACAATGCTGCCGTCGGCCGCTTCGAGGGTCTCGGCGCGGTAGGCTCCCACCTCCAGGCCAACGTTCGACGGCGCCGCACCGACAGTAAGTGCCCTGAGCTTGGCGGTGTCGCCGGCGGTCAGCTGGTGCTGCTGGTACGCCAGGTCGATCCAGCCCGAACGCGTGGCGTCGACAACACCATTCACCACGTGCAGCATGAGGATCCCCTCACCCTGGCCCGGAGCTTGCAACGGGTTGGGCGGCGTTGTTCCGGACCCGCCCGGCTGTTCCCGGGGAGTTGAGGCCGCAGCCTGGGCGGAGCGGCGCAGTTGTTGGTCCAGCTGGCCCGTCAGGTACGTGTCCATGGCCAGGTAGCTCACTACCGCGATGCCGGCACCGACAAATGCCAAGAGCAGCAGCGACACCGCGATCAACTTGGTCCGCAGCCGCATCCGGCGTCGGGGTCTCAGGGCGCCGCCGCGCCTCACGCCGGGACCCTTAGCCGCCGGCGTGAAGGAGTCCCGTCACTTGGCAGGTCTAAGCACATAGCCCGCTCCCCGGACGGTGTGGATCAGCGGCGCCTGCCCGGCGTCGATCTTTTTGCGCAGGTAGGAAATGTACAACTCCACAATGTTCCCGTGGTCCCCGCCGGTTGAGTGCCACACGTTGTCGAGGATTTGGCCCTTGCTGACCACTGTCCGGGCATTGCTCATCAGGTAGCGGAGCAGTTCAAATTGTGTGGCGGTCAAGGTGATTTCCACTCCGCCCCTAAGCACCTCCCGGGTGTCCTCGTTGAGCACCAGGTCACCGACAACCAACTCGCTGCCGCCAAGATCGGCCAGTCCGGATCGGCTGATGAGCCGGTACAGCCGAAGCAGCACCTCTTCCATGCTGAACGGCTTGGTGACGTAGTCGTCGCCACCGGCAACCAGCCCGTCCACCCTGTCCTGGGCGGAGTCCTTGGCCGTGAGGAACAGGGCCAACACAGCCGGCTGGAAGGCGCGGATGCGCTGGAGCGCCTCCATGCCGTCAAAGGTGGGCATCATGACATCCAGCACCAGGATGTCGGGGCGAAACTCCCTGGCCAGGCTGACTGCCTCCGGCCCGTCCGCGGCGATCTCAACGCGCCAGCCGGCCATCCTCAGGCCGATGCCCATCAGATCGGCCAGGTGCGGGTCGTCGTCGGCGACGAGAGCCTTGATGGGGGATCCGTCGGGATGTGAAAGGGTGCGCAGCTGGTCGAGGAAGACGTCCCTGCCTTGAAGTTGTGCCATGCTCCCATCCTCCTTCGCGTCCGTTACGCCATCTTAGGCGCAGGATGTGCACCAGCTGTGTGAAACGGGCTGCAAGCACAGCGGATTTGCGCGGCCGGCGTGCACAAGTCACAGGAACGGATGCAACCCGGCACAGCTTGGACTTAACCTTCCGGCCCACCATGGAATCAGCCGCCCCGGGAGGCCCCGGGCCCGGGCAAGAAAACGACTGAAGGAAACACCCATGAACCAGCAAGTCCCAAACCAGCCCCTGAGCCGCAGCGAACCGACCCCCGGAGCCGGGCCTGTCATCCACCCGCCCACCGACCCCGCCGGCACGTCCGCGGCGTGGGGAGCGGCCGCAGCGCCGCGCACTTCCGCCGGACTGCGGTGGACGCGCAAGAACACGGCCCTGGCCATCGGCGTCGCCGTGGTGGTCGCCGGTGGCGGCGCCGCAGCCGTCCACGCCGCGTCCGGATCGGCAAGCACCGCCTCCGGCCAGCTTGCCGGCAGCCAGGCCATCCCAGGCGGTGGCACATCGGGCGGCCCCGGTTCGTCAATGGGCGGCGCCGGGCTGGCCACAGCCCTGCATGGGGAATACGTGGTTTCCGAGGGCGGCAGCTATGTCACCATGCTGACCCAGACGGGTGAGATTACGGCCGTCAGTTCCACGTCCCTGACCGTCAAAAGCGCCGACGGCGTCTCACTCAGCTACACCCTGGGCACGTCGACCACGGTCAGCAAGGCGTCCACGGCACAGGCCGGGCAGGGCGGCCCGCCCGGTGCGGGCTCCGTCACGCAGGGAACCCTCACTGATCTGGCGGTGGGCACCACGGTGCGGGTCACCGCGAGAAAGGACTCCACGGAAAATAGTGCCGAGACGGTCGTGATAACCACAGGCAGCCAATAACGGGCCTACGCCTTGTGGATAGCGCTTAGAGGTAACGGATCATGCGGGTGTTGCCGAGCGTGTTCGGCTTGACCCGGGCCAGGTCCAGGAACTCCGCCACGCCTTCATCGGCGGAGCGCAACAGCTCCGAGTAGACGGCCGGGTCAACGGCGCTTTGGTCGGCCATGACTTCAAAGCCGTGCCCCACAAAGAAGTCCACCTCAAACGTCAGGCAAAACACGCGGCTGACACCGACGGCCCGGGCCTGCTCGAGCAGGCGCTCCACCAGTGAGCGGCCAATCCCCTTGCCGCGCAGGTTCGCCGCCGTTGCCAAGGTGCGGATCTCCGCCAGGTCCTCCCACATGACGTGCAGCGCACCGCAGCCGACCACGGCGCCGTCGAGCTCGGCCATGAAGAACTCCTGGATCGACTCAAAATAGGCAACCGATTCCTTGGAGATGAGGATTCGTTGCTCGGCCAGCGGCGCCACCAGGTCCTTGATGGCGGAAACGTCGGAAGTGCGGGCGTGGCGGATGGTCAGTGCTGAAGTCACCCGTTCAGTCTATGACCCCGTCCCGCGCCTCGGCGTCCAACCGGGCGGTCTCCGCCTTCACGAACTGGCGCGTGCGGTATTTGTCCGAAATCACCGAGTACGGCCATATCAGGATCCACGAAAACAACGCGAAGTCCGGCCGGATGAACGCCAGCGGGATGGACAGCACAAACACCACCCAGCCCGGGTCCTGCCCCCGCAGCACCAGCCGGTACATCGGGGCGTCGACCCACGGCTGCATGAGTCCGGCCCGGTAGGCGTGCCGCCACAGCCAGTTCAGGCCCAGGTAACTGCCCGAGATGGTGACCGCATAAATCACCGGCGGCCACGGTGTCTGTGAATTTGCCTCAAACAGCAGCGCCGTCGGAACGGGCAGGAACACCACAAAGAACAACGTGAACAAGTTGATCACCTGCAGCTTGCCATCGTAGCTTTTGATGGCGTTAAACCTTCGGTGGTGGGCCAGCCAGAGCCGGCCCACCAGCACAAAACTCAGGATGAAGCCCGCCAGCGGGTCCCTCTGCTCCAGCAGGATCGCATCGAACCGGTCTGCGGTCATGTTGGCGGGCAGGGCCGGCAGCTTCAGGTCCAGGACCAGCAGTGTCATGGCGATGGCAAAGACCGCATCACTGAAGAACACGGTCCGCTCGATCTCCCCGCCGTGGCGCAGCCGTCCCTCGTGCGCCGCTATGCGTGCCGAATACTTGTCCGGATCCCGCGGCGACGCAGGATTCTTCCGGCTTTCCCGATGGCTGCCCACAAGCCCAAATCTAGGGGATGCGTACGGCGCTGGCTACAGTGCGGTGGCGGACCAGGCGTTAAATGCGTTGAGGGGACACATAACCCTACTGGGTGATGTGTCCCCTCAACGGAGGTACTGCTACGCGGAGGCCGCGATGGCGTCCGGGATGTGCGGCTTGGCCGTGCCCACAAAAGTGAACTTGGCGTCGTCGCCCTCGCCTTCAACGCCCACGGTGACGATGTCGCCGTCCTTGAGTTCGCCGAACAGGATCTTCTCGGAGAGGTGGTCCTCGATCTCGCGCTGGATGGTGCGGCGCAGCGG
>JBAUMA010000303.1:0-2181 GCA_049578485.1 Specibacter sp. | reverse complement strand
CCCCAACGCACTTCGAACCATCTCCAGCTTGGCACATTCAGGGTCGCCGTTTCCGGGTATGGGGCCTATGGGGGCGAACTGAAACCGTATCGAAACACTAACGAGACTTTTCGACCAACCGACCGACGGCGGCGCTGCCGCACTTGCGCTTTGCCTCCGCGCCGGTTTTCGGTGCGCAGGACGCGGAGTGGACTAAGATTGAAGTGCAAGCCAAACAATGCACGGCAACCGGTGGGAACCGGTTTCACCAAGGAGAGATTACAGGCCAGGTACGGCCGAACTTATGCCAGAGACAACAGCCAGCCGCCACGAGCAATTTTCCGAACCCGGACGGCCATTCCCGCACTCAGTAGACGGCACACGCACCGAAGTGGTGCACTTTGCCTCCGACGAGAAAATGGTGGCCACCCTTGGCGCCGAAGATGAGGGCCTGCGCGTAGTCGAGGCCTTGTACCCTGGCGTCGCCTTCATGGCCCGCGGAAATGTGCTGACCATCACCGGCCCCAGCGCCGTCGTGCCGCGCATCATGCACCTCATGGAAGAGGCCCGGGCCATGGTCTCCCGAAACACCACCATGACTCCCGCCGTTTGGGAGCAGCTGACCACCATGCTCAAGGCCCGTCCGGACATGTCGGTGGTTGATATCCTCACCCAGGACATCCTCTCCAGCAGGGGCCGGACCATTCGGCCCAAGACGCTGAACCAAAAGAACTACGTCGACGCCATCGACCGCAACACCGTGGTGTTTGGCATTGGCCCGGCCGGCACCGGCAAGACCTACCTGGCCATGGCCAAGGCCGTCCAGGCACTCCAACGTAAGGACGTCAGCCGGATCATCCTGACCCGGCCGGCCGTGGAGGCGGGGGAGCGGCTGGGCTTTTTGCCCGGCACGCTCAACGACAAGATCGATCCCTACCTGCGCCCGCTTTACGACGCGCTGCACGACATGATGGACCCGGAAACCATTCCCCGGCTCATGGCGGCCGGAACCATCGAGGTCGCCCCGCTGGCCTACATGCGCGGGCGCACCCTCAACGACGCCTTCATCATCCTGGACGAGGCCCAAAACACCACGCCGGAACAAATGAAGATGTTCCTCACCCGGCTGGGATTTGGCTCGAAGATCGTCGTCACGGGCGACATCACCCAGGTCGACCTGCCCACGGGCACCCGTTCGGGGCTGCGCGTGGTGGAGGAAATCCTCACGGGCGTCGAGGACATCAATTTTTCCATCCTCGACGCCGAGGACGTGGTCCGCCACCGCCTGGTCGGGGCCATAGTGCGCGCCTACAACGACTGGGACCAGGAACACCACACACTGGTGAGCCCGCAGTCGAGCGCCCGGGAGCACGGAATTGAACACCGCAACCACACCACCCCCAAGGACCACACCACCCCATGAGCATCGAAATAAACAATGAATCCGGCGTTGAGGTCCGCGAGGAGGAGTTGGTCAAACTTGTCCGGCACATCCTGACGCAAATGCACGTCCATCCCGAGACCGAGCTGTCGATCATCATGGCGGATGTGGAAAACATGGAGAAGCTCCACATCGAGTGGATGGACGAGCCCGGCCCCACCGATGTCCTTTCCTTCCCCATGGACGAGTTGCGCCCCGGTTCCCCGGATGCGCCCACGCCGGCCGGGTTGCTGGGTGACATTGTGCTTTGCCCGGCAATCGCCCAGGAACAGGCGGTGGCCGCCGGTCACTCCATGGAGGAGGAGCTTTTGCTGCTCACCACCCATGGTGTGTTGCACCTGCTCGGCTACGACCACGCCGAACCCGAGGAAAAGGAAGAGATGTTCGGCCTGCAACGCGAGCTCCTCTCCAGCTACCTGGGCAAGGAAGCCCCCCGGGAGACAATGAAGTGACGGTAGTTGCTTTGCCGGTCATGGGGATCATCTTCACGGCCATTGCCGCCTTGCTGACGGCCATTGAATCAGCACTGAGTTTCTTCCCCCGCCACGACGCCGAGGTGGTAGCCGCGCACAGCCGCGGCGCATCGCTGGCCAAGATCCTGGCGGAACCACTGCCGCACCTGAATGCGCTGCGATTTTGGCGCGTCTGGTTCGAGATGGCCGGGGCAGTGGCGGCCGCCTTGTTCCTGGTCCGTGTGTTGGACAACGAATGGCTGGCCGGCCTGGTCGCCACCGCAGTGATGGCGGCCATAGGCTTCGTCC
>JBAUMA010000302.1:0-3535 GCA_049578485.1 Specibacter sp. | reverse complement strand
AGAATACCGATTGCTATGAGGCTGACGAAGATGGTGGGCAGGTCGTAGAAAAGCTGGGCCTGTTGCATGCGGAATCCCAGCCCGTTGGGCGCGGCGATTAGTTCGGCCGCCACCACCGTGGCCCAGGCAGCACCAAGGCCGATGCGCATGCCGACCAAGATGAACGGCGAGGACGCCGGAATCACCACGCGGATGAAGACGGTGAAACTGTTAGCACCCAGGACTCGTGCGGCATTGATCAGGGTCTTTTCCACGCCGACCACGCCTTGGAAGGTGGAAATGACGCAGGAGAGGAATGCGGCCAGGAAAATGACGAACACCTTGGGCACCTCCCCGATCCCCATGGTCACGATGGCCAGCGGGATGATGGCCAGCGGGGGGATGGTACGGAAAAACTGCACGTAGGGTTCGATGATGCCCCGGGCAACGGTGTACCAGCCCATAAGGAAGCCCACGGGGATGGCCAGCAGGGTACCCAAGGCAAAGCCCGTCAGGACGCGTGCCAGGGATGCCCCGCTGTCCTCAGCCAAGGTGCCGTTAGCCAGAAGTTCCCCACCGCGTTCGAGAACTGCCAGGGGGCCGGGGAGGCCCTGGATACCGATGGCCGAAACCAGCCACCAGCCGGCGATGCCGGCGGCGACGGACGCCAGATTGATGGAAAACATCACCTTGCGGCTGAATTTGCGGTTACGACTGTTGCGCGGCTTCCGCCGCGGGGAATTCTCCGGGGCCTCCGTGGAGACCCCACCGCCCCCCGGGACAAGGGATGTGTCGGCGGCTGTTGGGGGATGTGTAGATGCCATGGGACAAACTTATGACCCGGATCACCATACGTCAATAGTACTTATGTAAATAGATTGAACAATATTTGAGCGCTATCCGTTCATGGACGCCCGTGACCCTGCCTGCCTCGCCTCAAACTGCGGCGCAGCCTGAACTCTGGAGAGGCGGGGCCGAGTTTCAGGGGGAGGTGCCAGCCTCAAATAGTGGCAAAGGCCCAGTGTCGAAGAGCTACGATCGCCGCACCATCACTGCCTGAAGTTGGAGAGAACGGGGCGCGGGTTATGGTCGTTGTCCGCGGACCAATCTCCAACTGCTGTCCCGCCAAGGCGTCCCTTACCGGCATCAGAAGCGGTTCGCCGAACTGGGCAAGTTCCCCTGCAATCACCACACGGTTCGGGTCAACCAACACGCACGCGTTGGTCAGGGCGCGACTGAGCAGCTCCGCAGCCCAATCCACCACAGCGCGCGCCGTCTCATTTCCCGCCTCCGCCGCCGCAGCCATGGATTCTATGGACTCAAATGCCTGCCCGCGCTTTTGGGCCTCAGCCAGCACATTGGCCACATTGAGGAACCGTTCAAGGCACCCCCGGCGTCCGCACCAGCACCTCGGACCTGAAAAGTCGACACTGATGTGCCCTAGCTCCCCGGCAATGCCGTTGCCCCCACGCAGCAACGCACCGTCCACCACCGCCGCACAACTGATACCGGCGGACAAGACAACGTAAAGCAAGTCGCCCTGGGGCTTGCCATTTTCAGTGGCGGCCGCCATGGCAGCCAGACGGATGTTGTTGTCCCACAGCAGCGGCGCGGCCACAGCGTCGCGAAGCGGTGCCAGCGAGACGCCCTGGGGGTCATGCTGCATATCACCGGCGACGTCGGCCAGTGACCGCGGATCGGCGTGCCTGCTCGCTATGCCTACCCCCATGCCCACTATGGACTCCGGCTGGATGTCCCCCGCACCCACCAAAGTGCGCAGCATCCCCGCGGCACCTTCTACTTTGCCGGCCAACTCCATCGGCGCACTGAGTTCAATGTGTTCACGTACCACGGGGGACCCGTCAAAACCCACCACGGAGACACTGATCCGGCTGCGGGCTAGCTCCACCCCGACGGCCACGCCCACATCGGGATTCAACCGCAAGACCTTCACGGGCCTGCCGTTGCGGCCCGGGCCGTAACTCGACTGGTCGGCTTCGGTCAGGATGCCGTATTGCCGCAAGTTCCCCACAATCACCGACAGGGTCGTGCGGGAGAGCCTCGTGTCAGCCTCCAGCTCCCTGCGCGTCCGGCTGCCGTTCTTAACCAATGATTCAAGTACGCGAAGTTCATGCCCCCGTCGCACAGCCTGCAACGCCCCATCACCTTGTGTCAGCACCAGTACTCCTCCGCGTGACCCTACGTCGTCTGCACACATTCCGCGCACACTTTCCATACTGCGCCATGCCAACCATTTATGTAAATTCTATTGGCTTTAATCCAGTACCCAGGTCTAACCGATTCTTCCCCGTCATGAATCTTTCGGCGTGGTGAGGCAAAGCTCACAGGTAAAGAGGAGCGGATTCTTCAGTTGGAGAGGCATTCACCGTTACGTTCCCAAGGCAGACCACCGCCAGGGCCGAAATATCGGAGCCTCCAGGACCGCCAACGCCGCGCCAGAAAAATCCCGGCGGGACGTTTCCACGTCCAATTCGTCGTCAAACGCAGTAGCGGCCTCATGGCCAGACAACGCGGCGGTCAGCACAGAGCGTAGAGTGACAGATTGTCCTTTAGCTCGCTTGGTCGTTGAATCTTCCAGCAGACATCTCTCCGGGTCCCTTCGATAGTTGCTGATTCCGATGAATCAAGCCCGAAAGCGTAGTTAAGGCCTCTAAAATTCAAGTGGTCAGTCTGCGGGCCGCTTGCAAAGAAGCATTTTAACTTGAAACTCGAGTCCAGGACCAGTTGGTTTCGACTGTCCCATGTTTGAAAGCTGGCAGACAAGACTGGGAGGTCTTCTTGACCGCCGTCTTTAATGAGGGTTGCCCTGAACTGAACCTTCCCGGGAATCATGCCGCCGTTGTATGGCGGAGTCGTCGTACGAATCCCCAAAGGATCCGATCTAGGACCATAACTCGTCCAGCAACAGCGTGAGGTGCGCCAATTAGTCAGTATCCGCGGCAAGCCGCTGAGCGCCGGTTCTGTGAATGTCGTTCCTCGCGGCCTTAGAATGTCGTTACTCGCGGCCTGACCGCAATGAATCAAGACTAAAATATCGTACACAATGCGACATTTGACTGGTGATGTTCGACGCTTTTCATCGGCCGGGCTGGACTTCCCACCCCTTCATACACAACTCATCCTAATCAGCGCAAAATGGAGAGTATTTAGTACCCCTTGTTGTTGCAAGTCCGCTATGCAGAAACTGGTCAAAACGACCTATTGACAGCCCAAAATGAACCCTGGCAGGACAGTGGGGGTCGCCGGTTCGAATCCGATCGAATCCGGCAGGGGCTCACGGCTCCTAAAAGGCCTAAAATGAGGGTTTTCTCAATCTTCACGTGGCTCCGAAATGGGGGCACTGCGACTTGGGCTGTCTCTAACCGACCCTTTGGCGCGGCATCAAGAGAGGTATGCGACTTTGGGCCCCTGCCCTGGCTTCGAGCTTAAGGTGTCCTTGGCGGAGGCTATCTGTCCTCGTTCTGTGTCGGTCAGGTGAGGGTCGCGGGTGTCTGTGGAATTCCGTCTCGGAGGCCGAATCTGGTCGGTTCTAACT